>JAGCMR010000218.1 GCA_017646305.1 Spirochaetaceae bacterium | reverse complement strand
GTTTTTCCGCTGCGGCAGAACCATTCTCCTTCGGTAAAGTCCCGCACGGCATTTTCACGGCTCAAGCATTCCATAACAAAATAGCCACCTTTTTTGACAGATGCGGCAATGTTCTGCAAGATTTTTGTGTCCTCTGCAATGGTATTGCAGTAGCCAAAGGAGGTGTATAAATTCACTGCCAGGTCAAATGCTTCTGGAGCCTGGAATTCTCTCAAATCAGCCTGTACTGTGGTGATTTTTACTTCTTCGTCAGCGGCTGTTTCTTGAGCCAGTTCCAAGTAGGGGCCAATCATATCTACCCCAGTTACATCCATGTCCAGCAAAGCCAGTTCCACGGTAATTCGTCCCGGCCCACAGCCTGCATCGAGAATCTTGCTTCCTGGGGAAAGCTGACAGATGTTTACAATGGCCTGTGCAATGCCAGCAGCCTCTGCCCAGTGGTGGGCATCAAACATAATGGGGCCATAATTCAACCAAAAATTTTCTTTTTCAAACCATTGTTGCTCGCTCATGGGGAAAGTATATCACAAAAATCACGGCAGATACAGAGTGGGTTCTTTTAGATAAAAAATTGATTGATAATTTCAGATATAATTGATAAAATGAAGTTGTGAAAATCTTGTCCATAATTTTACAGCTAGTGGGTGCCTTGGGATTCCTTCTATATGGAATGAAGCTCATGAGTGATGGTATCCAGAAAAGTGCAGGCAAGAGTCTGCACCGTATTTTAGGGTTGATGACTGGTAATCGCTTTTTTGCAATGCTTACTGGTATGTTCATCACCATGCTGATTCAATCCTCTGGTGCCACTACCGTTATGGTTGTTTCCTTTGTGAATGCAGGGCTTTTGAGTCTCACGCAATCAGTGGGAATCATCTTTGGAGCCAACATTGGTACCACTATTACGGCTTGGATTGTGGCTTTCTTTGGATTTAACTTTAAGATTTCTACTCTGGCCATCCCTCTCTTTGGTGTTGGCTTTTTCCTTACCAGCATAAAAAAATTAAAGAAGCAGAATATTGGGGAAGCCATCATGGGCTTTGGCCTTTTGTTCTTGGGACTTGATTTGTTGTCTAAGGCTATTCCCACCTTAGATGCTTCCAACATTGGCTTTTTAACTGCCTGGACTGACAAGGGCGTTTTGAGCATTGTCATCGGCATTATCGCTGGTATGGTCGTTACCGTGCTATTACATTCCTCCAGTGCTTCCACTGCCATTATCTTGACCATGTCCCACAATGGGCTTTTGCCCTGGACCTTTGCCGCTGCCATGGTTTTGGGAAGCAACATCGGTTCCACCATTGATGCCGTAATTGCAGCTTGGGGTACCAAGGTAAATGCCCGTCGTGCTGCCTTGATTCACGTTTTGTTCAACGTAACGGGAACTCTCTGGGCCGCAATTCTTCTGCATCCCTTGCTGGTGCTGGTGGATGCTCTGGTGCCTGGTCCAGTACAGGAGCATATTACCTATCACATCGCCATGCTCCACACCGTATTCAATGTGATTAATACCCTGGTGTTCCTGCCCTTTGCTCGTCAGATTGCGGCCCTTACAGAACGAATTATTAGACCAAAGGATGATGAGGTGGCTGGTGTCTACAAGCTGGACTTTGTGGAAACTGGTTCCAAGGAAAATGCTGCCGCCTACGTGATTCGGGCTGAAAAGGAAATCGAGAACATGACAGAGGTAGTAACTCGGATGTTCGACAGGATTTCCATGGGATTCAATAATCGCACCATGGAGTTTATAGAAACTCAAATGGAGCCCCTTACTCAGGATGAGGATTATGCAGACCAAATGCAGGAGCAGCTGACTAATTACTTGGTGCGTTGCTCCCAGCTTCCCATGAGCGACAAGCTGAAGAATAATGTTTCCGTAATGCTGCGTATTGTAGACGATTTGGAAAACATGACCGACGACTGTTACACCATTGCACTGTTGCTGCAGCGAAGCATCGAAAAGGAAATGATTTTTGCAGAAGAGGATATGGAGCGACTCCATCCCTACATTGAGTTAGCACATCGCTTCTTGGAGTTTATCCGAGAAAACATCAACAAGCACTTGAACGATGACCAGCTAGCTGTGGCCCAGGTGCTGGAAGATCAGATTGACCTGCTGCGAAAGAACCTAAAGAAGGTAGCTCGAAAGCGATTGGAGGGTGGAGCCAACGTCAAGGCAGAGCTTTTGTACATCGATTTGGTGCGAAATATCGAAAAAATTGGCGACAGGGCCTTTAGTATTTCTGAAGCTTTGGCCATGACACAATAAGTCTTATACCGACAAAAAAATAACCCAGCATGAAGTGCTGGGTTATTTTTTTAGTTATTTCTTTTTCCAAGGCCCTTGGATGGCTTCTTTCAGGGGAACATTAAACTCCCTGTGGCCAGGATAGAGCTTGGTATCTGGTGGCAGCTGCATGATGCGACGGAGACTGGTATAAAGTTCCTGCTGATTACCACTATACAAGTCGCTATGTCCATAGCCGCCGTAGAAAAGTGTGTCACCACTAATGAGAGCTCCTTCCTGCTGGTTATACAGACAGATGGAACCGCTACTATGGCCTGGAGTGTGGAGCACCTTCCACTGGGCTGCTTCCTCTGGACAAGGAATGCCAGCTACCTTTGCCAAGGTATCTCCTTCTTCTACCCAGCAGTCAGGCTCTGGGATGTTGGAAAGGGCTTCTGTCAGCTGAGGCAATCCCATCATCTGCAGGTCGTAGCCGTGGGCTTCTAGGGCATCGGGACCAAAGTAGCAGCTTTCTTCCTGATGGGCCACCAAGGGAATATTTCCACAGGTTTCCCGCAGGTCTTGGATACCGAAAATATGATCAAAGTGACCATGGGAACAAACAATGGCCACTGGCTCCAATTCCTGAGAAGCCAAGAACTGGCTTATAGAAAGAATGTCGCCTCCTGGATCAACTACAAAAACATACTTGTCCTTCAACTGTACCACAAGGGTGTTTACCTGAAAGGCTCCAGTAACAAAATTCCATATTTTCATGTTATTCCCCCTTACCGTAGATACGGTGTGAGTAATTATTCCTCAGTTGAAGTGGCCTCTTCTGCTGGACGAGAATCCTGGTTGGAAGCTACAGTTTCAGAATCAAGCTGCTTATCTTCAGTGGAATCATCTTCCTTTTTGCGGGCATAGCTTACGGTGAGGCTGCGACCACGATAATTGTAGCCGTTCAAGGTGTTGATAACATCGTCCACGTCTTCCTTGAATAATTCCACAAAGGAGTAATTTTCCTGATTGCGAATGCGACCGATTCTCTCCCGATCCAGCTTACAAACCTGCATCAAAAGGGTAATCAAATCTCTGGTGTACACTCTGCGGTTCTTTCCAATACCGATAAAAACAGTGGCTGCATACTCCTCGTCAATGGTTACTCTGCGGGGTGCTGGTCGCTCGGTAACGGAAGCTTCTGGTGCGGTTCGTGTTTCCTCTTGGCGCTGGCGTGGAGCAGGGCGCTCCTTTCTGGTTCCTCGTTCACTTCCTCTGCTAAAGGCTTCGTTGCGGCTAGAATACTTACTTCCACCTCTAAAGCCCTGACAGGCCTGCTTTGCCAAGTAGGCTGCTACGTAGCTTCGCAGTGTAAAGGGTACATGTTTTTTAAACAACTTTTTCATGTCTGTTAGAAGCACAGGATCTTCTTCTGTCTTTACCTTGTTGATTGCTTCTTCCAATACAGCTACAAAACGTTCTTCGTTAAATGAGTTGTTACTAGGCATCTTTTTCTCCAATAAAAAAGTCTGGGAGCGATTCATTTGCTCCCGCATCGTCAAAATCTTCTGTGGCTATTATCTTTCCCTTGGTATCCAGGATATAGCCACCGCCACTGCTGACAAAACCAACTCGTGTCAGACAGGTCTGTAAAAAAACTGGAATCACTAGGTCTGCAAGGATAATCCAACGGATTCCTTTTTCTTGTAATTGCAGGACAACCTGCTCCAGTAGTTTTTTCCCGATTCC
>JAGCMR010000024.1 GCA_017646305.1 Spirochaetaceae bacterium | reverse complement strand
TTCCGTAAAGCCTGGGTCTAAGTCTTCCATGCAGGCAAAAAGTACGGTAAACACAGAGGCAGTGGAACAAACCTGCTCCCAGCGCTCCAATGAAGTGATTTTTGTGTTGGAGGAAATACCGGTGTTTACGGTATAGTTGTAGACCACATCGGGAATTCCCACATAACGGCGGGCTCCATGGGCAATCAGTACATACTGCACCACATCCTCTGCCATGGTACAGTACATAGCAGGAATTTGATCCAGTGCTCCCAGATACAAGCTCCGACGAATAAGTTTTCCCCACAAAAAATTATTGTGGCCCCGCTCCACCAAAACATTTTGGAGAATAGCGCCCCCTTCCAAGGTTCCTTCAAACACATTTTGCACTCGCTGCCGATTTTCTTTCAGCACCTTTTCTAGGGCAGCACCCTCTAGCTGGCAGCCCTCCTGAGCCAGCACCACTTGGGCTGCACCCTGCACAATATCTGCCTCAAGCTCCAGTGCCCTCTGGTACAAGGTGGCCAAGGCGGTGGGAGGTAAGCTGTCGTCACTATCAAGGCAAAAGATATAGGTGCCACTGGCTGCCTCCACAGCAGTACGACGAGCTTCTACTAGCCCAAGGTTTTCTGTATGCTGAATATGAAGCACTGGCCAAGGGCTTGTTTGCTGGAATTGGGAGACAATTTGCGCTGAACTAAGCTGGTTCTCCTGGGATTTTGTGGCACAGGAAGAAGGACTGGCATCATCCACCACGATGATTTCCAGCCCCGCAGATTCCAAGCCCTGCTGAAAAGCCACACTTTGGAGGCAGTTCAGCAAGCTTGATTCTGTGCCATACACCGGAATACAGACGGAAATGGTGGGGGGCATAGGGGGTTAGTTCTCTTCAACTGTAAGAAAACCAGAACTATAAGCTGTATTTCCGAAAAGCTCTAAATTACTTAAATCCGTAATATCAAAAGCCAACGTTTCTAAGTCCACTGTTATAATACGACTCTTTTGTTTGGCAACAAGTCCCGTTCCAGAAGTATCTGTACCAGAATCATTAGACACAATATATCCTGAGTCACCAATTACTAATTTTTTAGGCATTATTGCCACAAAACCGCCAGGCCCACAAAAGGTTGCCCCTACATTTGACTCTGTAGGTGTATAGAGAGTTTGAGTATAGGAAGAACCACCATATTCCCCTGAAACTTCTCTTCCTTCTGCAAGTCCTAAAAATCCACCACTTCCAAAGGATATATCAATCGCCAAGGTTTGTGGATTAATCTTGACAATAGCACCACAGCTATGTTGAGTTTTATCACTTTCATTACTAGTAACAGCAAAAGCACTCAGCAACAAATACAAGGATCCTTCCTGGTAAATCATATGACCAGTGGGCATATTTCCTAAAGAAGCGAGTAAAGTAATCTGATTTCCTGCCTTTTCACTCCCTTTAATAGACTCACCATCTAATTTAAGGTCATAACTTTTAACTGTTATCAAAGAAATTCCATTATCACCCCACTCACCACTTTGTTCCACAATATAAGCAATATTATTATTAACAGCGAAACCAAAATAGCTTGAACCTTCAGGATTTAGCTCACATTTCACATCCAAGCTCGAATTCTCCGAATTTAGATAAACTATGACTCCAGTCTCTCTCAGCCCATATAAAACACCAGAAGCATTATCGTAAGAGAGGAAACTGGGGATATCTCCTGTTGACCAGCCAGTACCAGCTAAACTTGTATATGTTCCATCATCTTTTAAGCTATACGGCATTACAACACCTGACTCCAATACATATAAATCACCCTTATTGTCAAAGCACCAGACAGGTGAAGTCTGCTCTATTCCTATAGAAGGTGTATCATAATGCCCATACGGAGTAACG
>JAGCMR010000002.1 GCA_017646305.1 Spirochaetaceae bacterium | reverse complement strand
TGGGAAGCTCTTTTGGCTTTGGCAGAGGATTAGCTTTTTAACAAAAGGGCAAACTGAATCAGGTTGTAGGCCAGGTGGGAAAAAAATCCCACCCAAGGCTTTTTTGTGTACATGACACAAAGTCGCAAGATACTGCCAGCTACAAAGGCATTGCCCACTGCAAGCCATCCTCCATAGCCATGGGAAAGGGCAAAGATTATTACAAGAAGGGCTTCCACAAAAATCAAGGTCATTGAGGTCTTCTTTTTCTGGTAAGCTGTTTTTCCTTGAAAAACTTGTTTTCCACAAGGAAAAGCTTGCTTCAAAACCTTAGGTCCATACCAGCGATAGAGTATTTCTTCGTAAAAGGCTGCTACGGCGGTGGCAAAAATCATAAGGGGCAGGGAATGGAGCTGGATTGACTCTCCTACAATAGGTGCCTTTCCTGTAGCTTGGGCAAGGCTATTCCAGAGTAAGCTATTTGCCAGCAATAATCCAAAGACAAGAAGGCAGGGGAGTATCCATTGAATAGTAAACTGGCGAATAAAGGAAGGGTGTTTTTTTTCAATTTCACTAGCCTTGCCCATAATCAAGTCTAATTCATTGCTTCTCAAGAACATGGCAAAAGCAAAAAGTCCTTGAAGCAGGACAGAAAGCACCGCAGGGTTTACCGCCTTTTCTAGAATTTCCCCTTGATTTTGTCCTTGTATTGTTCCTTCCAATCCACCAAAAAGCTGGGGCAGGGATTCCACTAGGGGAGGAAGGATAAAGGCAAGGAGAAGTAAAAGCTCCAGCATCAGGAGCTTGGAAAAACCGGTGCTGTTCATGTAGATATTGTATCGTAAGGTGGAAACTTCTGCTAGAACCAGTGTCTTGAGTATTAAACAAATAATATGATACAATCTCAGAACATCTGTGTTTATATATACAGAAGGAGGAACCATGAAAAAGAAAACTATCGTATTAAAGGTTCTTGTACCCCTGTCAGTTATTTTTTTCTGTGGTACTGTTTTTGCTACAGAGCTTGTCTCTCCTGTCCCTCAGCTTTATATCGACTTTGTTACTGGGTCTGTAACTGATAAAATTAATATTTTATCTAATCTCTCCATTTCTGATGATACATCTGAATTGGTGGTGTCTATTCCAGAAGAAGCCTTGGAATTTGTTCAAGAAAAGGTGCCTCTGTTGGGAACTGGTTCTGGCATGAAGGAATTGACCTTGGCTGCTATTCCCGTGCTGCAGGTAACAAGTCAGCGACAGGGAGCCCTGTTGTGGAATATTTTCGGACTTTTTGAAGATAGTCAAATCAAGGTGGCGGTGCTGGATGCCCTGTCTGTAGCAGTGGCAAAAAACAAGCGTCTTGTTTCTCCTTATCTTGAAGGAATCCATACCTTTGTGGCTGAATCCACTGCCACAGATTCTGGAACATTGGCTTCTTCTCTTGCTGCCATCAATCTGTTAGGACAGATGGCAGATCCAAGTTCCTTTGAGATTCTCTTCCGCTTGATGAATTCCAGCGTAAGTCCAGAATTAGACAAAGCCATTGAGGCATCCCTTGCATCAGTAATTCCCAGTGCACAGCCTGCTCTGTTGCGTCATGTTACCCAGGATCACTATTCTATGGCTGAAAAATATAGACTTTTTCTCATTGTACAAAAAAATGATAAAATTTCTTCACTTTTCAAAGCAGAATTGGCCGAAAAAGCTCTGTCCGCTACTATAATAAAGACAGAGGATGTTTCCAAAATAGTTCCAGAGGTACTTTCCCTTCAGTTGGCTGCTGTACAGCAAATTGATGAGTCAGACTGGACTCGGGCAGCGGCTATTGTGGCAGAATACTTTGTTCTGGCACAGGAAGAGTTTAACCATGCTTTGATTACCCAAGAACAATTTCTTGGTGTTGTTGTCTGCTTGGAAGGCTTGGCTACTAGCCACTCTGTTTCTGCCTTGGTGAATTATCTGGGAGTCCTTAATACGGCCGCTGCCCAAAAGGTTTCTTCTGTGGACGAAGAAGTGCTTTTGGCAGTGATTGAATCATTGGGGGCACTGGGTGACAAGGCTGCATTTGACAATCTCTTGTACGTTACATATCTTCCATATCCTGAAACCATCACTACAGCTGCCCGCACCGCGCTGGCAGGATTAAAGTGGTAGGACAGAAAAAACACATTTTACTCTTTTTTCAACAAAACTGTATCTGCATAGCCACCCTTTTAACGGTGGCTTTGCTGTATTCTAAACTAGTTCCCCTGTTGAATCGGGATCCCTATTCTAGTCTCATTCCGTCACAGCAGGTGAGTGCTTTGGAATGTCAAGTGATTTCTAATCCAGTGAAAACGGGAAGTGGAAAGATGTATCGCTGTTGGGTGCGGCTGCATCAGGTACAGGGAATTGTGGCTGGAGATAATGCCACTCAAGGAGCCGGCAATCAGCTTGCCCAAGCAGCAGCTAGTGGTAGAGCCACTGTCTATCTTCCAGCCTCCTTTGTAGAAGCCTTTTATCCAGGAAAACTTTATTCAGCTCTTTCTCCCACATTAGCTCTAAGAGATATTTCTGGTGTGGTGGAGCAAGGCGCCCTGCTAAATATTACCTTGAGAAATAATTTTTCTTCTCAAAAAGATAATTTATCTAAAAATTCTCCTTCGATTGATAATTCTTTGGTGGGTGGGGAGCCTGTATTTTACGCTTCAAGCTACAGTGTTTTAGGCTATCCTGACAGCTTGTGGGGGAGGATTCAGGAGTTTCGTGGACTATGCCGGCTTCAGTTTAAGCGTCTGATGTACGGCTGGGGTGATGCAGGAGGCTTGTTGGTGGCCTTACTCTGTGGCTCTGGAGAATACACGGACAAGGCGGTGGGAGATGCCTTCCGTGCAGCAGGACTTGCCCATGTGTTGGCTTTGTCGGGGATGCATCTATCTTTTTTTGCAGGATTGGCGGCAACAGTGTTTCGTAAGGGTGGTCGATACTTTTCTCTTGTCTGTTCCCTTTTTGCAGTGCTTTTGTTCGTGTGGTTTGCAGGCTTGACTCCCTCCTTGCTTCGAGCCACCATTTGCTCCCTTTTAGTAATGGCAGCAGGAGTTTGGGGAATCAAAAGTCCCATGATACGGATTCTTTCCCTGTGCTTTTTCATTCATCTTGTGCTGGCTCCCCAGGATCTTTTTCAGCTTTCTTTCCAGCTGTCCTATCTGGCTTTAGCTGGAATCCTTGTGATAGGCCCCTACTTTGAGCCCTTGACCCATCGATTTCTTCCTGCACCTGTGGCCACATCTGTTAGTGCCTCTGTAGGAGCCCAGATTTTTTCCACTCCAGTAACAATTCTTTCCTTGGGAACCATGATGCCCGGGGGAATCATTGCCTCGGTGG
>JAGCMR010000217.1 GCA_017646305.1 Spirochaetaceae bacterium | reverse complement strand
TTTAATTTTGGAGGAAAAAATGCTTCAAGTTGGAGATATGGTACCAGAATTTTCCCTTCCTAATCAGGATGGCACAATGATTTCACCTGCCGAATTTAAGGGAAAGAAAATGGTGATTTATTTTTACCCCAAGGACAACACCCCTGGCTGTACTACAGAGGCCTGTGGCTTCCGTGACGTATACGACGAGATTCTTGCAAAGGGTGCAGTAGTTTTGGGAATCAGCAAGGATAGCACCGCTTCCCACACCAAGTTCCGGGACAAGTTCACTCTCCCCTTCCACCTGCTTTCCGATGTGGAAACCACCACCATCCAAGCCTTTGGTGCTTGGGGCGAAAAGAAAATGTGTGGAAAGACCTATATGGGAATTATTCGTTCCACCTTTGTGGTAGACGAAAATGGCGTGATTACCCAGGTATATCCCAAGGTAAACACCAAAACCCACGCAACGGAGATTCTTGCAGCCCTGTGATAGAGCCACAGGAAAAGCTTCTGGAAAATGAGTGTACGAGGGCTGGATTCCCAGCCCTTTTTTTCATCCCTTTTTCACCTGTCGCCACTCAGCGCCCTTCTTCCCAGGCTGCACCACAATGTGGAGCTTTGTTTTCTTGGCATGTTGGCAGAAAAAGGCTAAATCCTGAGAATAGGGACTTAGTAAGTCATCAGGATGAAAGGAAAGACTCAAGGTGGTACGCTCTCCGTCGGCATAGGCTCGGCTAAAGGCTCCGTTCAGCTTGATAAGATCTATGGCGGCAGGCAACAGAGCCTTAAGCTTTGGACTTCCATACTGATTTTGGATAAACTTAAGCTGTACCTGCTCCACCTCTTGGTGGCTACACTCATCTTGAATAGCAGGAATGTTGATGTTTTCTGCCGCTAAAAAATCCACAAACCGACTGAAAAAAACGGAGGGACTACAGCGGAGAGGTTTCAGCAGAGAATGAAACCAGCTTACTGCCCGCCCACGGGAATAAAAATAGCTGGTGGCACGAGCCAAAGCTTCTGCCTTGTCCAAGTCCTTGGCAGAAAATTGTGGGGTGGATTCCACCAAATAAGGCGGCGTTTCAGGAGCCACTAGTCCCAGCTCCTGCTTTTGGTCAAAGAGGGCGGTACCAGGCAATACAGAAAGGCGGAAAATCTCCAAGCTGTTGGGATACAGGGAAATAGCGTAGTCAATGCTTTCCTTAAAGCCTGCAAGATTATCCCCAGGAAGACCGTAGATTAAATCAAAGCCAAAGATGATGCCAGCATTGTTCAACAGGGCAATTTTCCCTGCGAATTCCTTTCGGTTGATGTTGCGAGCCACTAGTTTAAGCACCTCTGGACGGGCACTTTGCAAGCCGATTTGCAGTGAACAAGAAATTCGAGAAAAGGCTGCCACCAGCTCTGGATTCAGCAATTCTGCACGACACTCAAAGTGGAAAAAGGTGTCTGGTGCCTTTTGCCGAATAAGTTTGAGGATTTCCACTGCCCGCTCTTTTTTTGCGTTGTAGGTAGGATCCAACACAAAGATTTGGCTTACCTTGTGCTTTGCAAAAAAATCTAGCTCCTGGTGAATCCGCTCCATGGGAAAGTAGGCCACCGTCTTTTCCCCCTTGGACTCATAGCAATAGGCACATTTGAAGGGACAACCACGAGCTAGCTCCCACAAGGCACCATTTTGATATTCAGCAGGATTTAAAGTACCAGTCAAATAAGGGGAAGGAAGATTTTCCTGATTGGCACGGGGAGAAAAAATCTTTCGCTGAGGAAGGTCAGAATCGGCCTTGGAAGCATCAGCAACAAAAGCCTCCTTTTTCAACAGTTGACGCAAAAGATTCGGTACCGACTCGTCCCCTTCCCCACACACTAAGTAATGGAAGGGGTCCTTGTCCGCTGCCCCTGCCGTTACCTCTGGCCCACCGGCAATAAGGGGGATTTCTGGGGCTTTTTCCTGAATGATAGCTGCAACTCGAGCCAACACTGTTCGATTCCACACAAAAAGAGAAAAACAAAGGGCAACGGGATGAAGATCCAGCAGCTGATGTGCTATAGCCTGGGCTTGCTCCTCTTGGGATAGGTGAAACTCCGGTGGAATAGATATGAGTCGAGCTTCAACAACAGTTTCTAATGCCAGAGGCTTTTCTGCAAAGTTCTTGTTGATGGCAGCCACAATGGAGGCGGCTCCCAAGGGCAGGGCTTGAGGAGAGATTTCAGCAGGAATGGTACAAACAGGAACAATAAAGGTACACATGAAATTATAATATACTCTTATTTTGGTACTACGGCTAGCTAGGAGTAATTTACTTTTTTTATTTACAAAACACACAATATAAAGAATAATATATGTAAAGGAGATTTCTATGAAAAAACTAGTTTTATTAGTTGTATGTGGTTTAGTTCTTTGCGCAGCAGTATTTGCCAGCGGAGAAAGAGAGCCTGGAACAAAAATTGCTGCCATTAGTGGAGCCTATCAGGGAGATTTTTATACCGTAAAAGGTGATTCATCAACAAGCAAAATAAACCTTTCTGGAATTGCACTCGGAATGGATTCAAGAGAAATGTATACAGAAAAGGTTGGTTTTTTTGCTCACGTAGGTGTAAATTTTCCCTTGTCAGGTTATGAGGTAAAAGGAGACAAAAATTTAGCTGTAGATTTCTTGTTGGCACCAGCCTTTATACCCTTTGCAACAGAACGCCTAACATTAAATGTTAATCCAGGAGTTCATGTTAGCTTGTGGATGGCAAATGCA
>JAGCMR010000216.1 GCA_017646305.1 Spirochaetaceae bacterium | reverse complement strand
GGTAGAGCAACGCCCTATTAAGGCGTGTGTAATAGTTTCGAAACCAATGTAGCTCAGAAAGACTTCTGCAGAAATGCGGAAGTCTTTTTTTTTCTCAGATGAAGTTTTTTTTTAATCGATTTCTATTGACAATATGGATTTGTATCGTTAATATGACATTATTACTGTTTTTGTCTAAATGAAAAACAAGAGGTATTTTTAACTATGGAATATAATTTAGAGCGTCAGCACGCAAAGGGTAAACTCCATGCCATCGAAAGAATTAATGCACTGGTAGATAAAGATTCCTTTATGGAAATTTATTCTGGTGTTCACCATAACTGTACTAGCTTTGGTATGGCCGGCAAGGAGATTCCTTATGACGGTGTTATTACTGGATTTGGAATGATTAACGGCCGCCGTGTAGCCATCTATGCCCAGGACTTTACCGTACAGGGTGGTTCTTTGGGAAAGATGCACGGAGACAAGATTGCCCAAATTATCGAGATGGCAATTGAAGCTCGTTGTCCTGTTATCGGAATTAATGACTCAGGGGGAGCTCGTATCCAGGAAGGTGTTAATTCCTTGGCTGGCTACGGAAATCTCTTTTTCCAGAATGTACGGGCATCAGGATATATTCCCCAGATTTCCATCATTGCAGGTCCCTGTGCTGGTGGTGCTGTTTATTCTCCTGGAATCACTGACTTTATCTTTACCGTTGATGAAATTAGCTACATGTTCATTACTGGACCAAAGGTTGTAAAGAGCGTTATGTTTATGGACATTACCGAGGAAGATTTGGGAGGTGGTGCAATCCATTCCCAGAAATCTGGTGTGTCTCACTTCCGCTGTCCTGATGAAAAGGACTGCTTTACCAAGGTTCGCAAGCTTTTGGACTATATTCCCCATTATTATGGAGACCGTGTTCCTTCAGCTTCTGCCAAATACGATGCTCGTAAAAAGGCAAAGAAAATTACAGAGGTTCTTCCAGACAGAGGAACCCAGGGCTACGATATTCGCAATGTAATTGATTGCTTGGTAGACGATGACAGCTTCTTTGAGGTTATGCAGGAGTTTGCCATCAATATTGTTGTAGGATTTGCCCGTATTGAAGGACGCACTGTTGGTATTGTTGCTAACAATCCTGCTGGCTTGGGAGGAATCTTGAACTGTGATGCCTCCGACAAGGCTGCTCGTTTTATCCGCTTCTGCGATGCATTTAATGTTCCCTTGTTGAGTTTGGTTGACGTTCCTGGATTTGTTCCTGGCCCACAGGAGGAGCAGAAGGGAATTATCCGCCACGGTGCAAAATTGATTTATGCATATTCTGAAGCAACAGTGCCTAAGATTACCGTTATTACACGTAAGGCTTACGGTGGAGCATATATTTCCATGTGTTCCAAGCATATTGGTGCAGACTTCGTATTTGCTTGGCCTAAGGCAGAGATTGCTGTAATGGGTGCTGAAGGTGCTATTCAGATTCTGTATGCTAAGGATGTACAGGATCCATCTAAGGCTCAAATGATTGAAGAAAAACTTCAGGAATATCGTGAAACTGTTATGACACCTAAAACTGCTGCTGAGCAGGGATATGTTTCTGAGGTAATCAATCCTGAGGATACCAGAAGAAAGATTTCTCAGTGTCTTCGCTTGTTAAAGAGCAAGAAATCTACCTCTTGTGTAGAAAAGAAGCACGGTAACATTCCTCTGTAATTCATAGAAACAATAATTTCCATAAACCCCACCCTTGTGAATCATTCCAAGGGTGGGGTATTTGTTTAAAATACCCCAAAATACAATAATATTGCAGACTATTAATTTTTGTGGTAGTATGACCGCTCAACATTTTACTTAGGAGGTTTAATGTGAACAAGAAAATTTTAATTGTTGCAGCTTTGTTAATGGTTGTATGTGTTGGGGGTGCTTTCTCTTGGGGAATTGGTATTCAGGGTGGATGGAATATGGGAATTCCTAGTAATGTTGCCATTACTTTCAAGTTAGATCAGTTGCCACTTATCTTTGCGGGTAATTTTTACGTTGGAGATCATTTATTTGCCGTTGGTTTAACAGGTGACTACTGGTTCTTGAATGATAATATTGTGGGTCCGTTAAATTGGTTTATTGGAGCTGGTGCTGGTATTGCAATCCGCATTTATGATGATGGATACGAACATAAGAAAGAAAAAACCCACTTTGGTATTTCTGGCCGTGTCCCCGTAGGTTTGAATATGATGTTACCTGCTGGTCCTGTAGAAATTGAACCATATGTTCAACTTGTTCCCCAACTGTGGTTGAGTATTGTTCCTTTCTATCCTGACTTTGATTTGGATGCTAATATTGGTATTCGCTTCCACTTCTAATTTTATTAATATTAGTTTCTAGTATCCATAAAAAGGCTGGCAAGAAAATGATTTTTCTGCCAGCCTTTTTTACTATCTCAGCTTTTCTTCCCAGTCAGTTTCTTTAAATCCAACAAGGACAGTATCTCCTGAAATTAAGATAGGTCGTTTTACCAACATTCCATCACTAGCCAATAAATCTAGCTGTTCTTCTTGACTCATGGAAGGAAGTTTATCTTTTAATTCCATAGCTTTGTAAACTTGGCCACTGGTATTGAAAAACTTTTTCAATGGTAGACCGCTTTTTTTGAACCAGTCTTCTAACTGCTGACGATTAGGTTTCACTTCTTTCAAATCAATGGCTTCATAACTAATATTGTTTGCTTCAAGCCATTTTTTAGCCTTTTGACATGTTCCACAGCGGGGATACCAAAAAAAATCGATCATATATTGCTCCTAAATATTAAACTACAAAAACACCTTCAGCTGGATGCTGATAGTTGTTTGCCAACATCTGCACATGAGATAAAAAGGCTTGGTCAGTAAAATGCTTTGCTTTGGTGTGACATATCTTAACGCAGGTTTGACATTTAATACAAACTCCTGGCACAAGGCTTGTATCTTCAAAGGAGATCGCTCCCATAGGACACCGTCTTGCACAAGCTCCACAGGAATCACAAAGCTCAAGGTGAGTTTCTGGCTTTGCCTTTAAAAATTGTACAGGCTGATTATCTACTCCAAGAGGAGTGTAGTAGGCAGCAGGATAGGCCCCTGGAACATCTAGCTCATCAGATAAATTCCCTTCTAAAATCTTTTTTCCTGCTTTTTCTGCAAAGTCTAAAACTGATGTCATGTCTTGTAAAGTTGGTCTTCCTCGGCCAATATTCTCTAAAAACACATGTTCCGTAGGAACTGCTGCAACAGCAATCACCTTAAAACCATTTTTTTTCATCTCGTTATAGAATTCTATCGGGGCATTATCATAATTTCTGTTCCCAAAAACATTTACTGTTATGGCAATAGCACCGTTCCCCTTAATATTCTCCTGAATGAAGGGGAGAATTTTGTTTGGTAAACGGCCTGCATATACAGGTGTCGTACAGATAACAATATCATCCTGTCCAAAAATAAAATTCTTTTCCCGTTCTTTAGGTAGTGTAAAGCTCATTTTATCAACAGGTAATTGTAGCAGCTGGGAAATTTTTTCACCAATTTCTGTAGCAACCTTTCGTGCATTTCCTGTTGGACTAAAATACAGTACAACAATGCGTTTAAATGGTGTTCCATTCATTTTTTATCTTCCTCCAAAAAAAATATATCACAGCATAAAGAAAAATGATATACTGTTTTTAATAAGAAATACCGATAGTAATTGATTTATTTTTCATTTTCCTATATTATATCTGAACCCCTTGGAGGGATTAGTATACCCTCCCAAATTGACCATAAGGAGATACTATGAGAAAGTATGAGCTGATGACTATCTTTCCCGCAGAGGAAGAGAAGTACAATGCAGGGCTCGCTACACTTCGTTCTACATTGAGTGAGTATGGCGTGGAAATTGAGAAGGAAGAACCCTTCGGAGACAGAGATCTTTGCTATGAAGTAAAGAAGCAGAAAAGAGGACGCTTCCTCCTGCTGATTATCAAGGCAAATCCTGCTAAAGTTGTAGAACTTAACCGCCAGTTCAAGTTGAATCCTGAACTGTTGAAGTGCATGTTCGTTAAAATCGACGAGTAACAATTATTCCAGAGGAGGCAGTTATGGCAGCTGATATAAATCACATTATGATAATTGGCCGGCTTACCCGAGATGCTGACTTAAAGTACACATCAGGTGGATTTGCCATTTCCAATTTTTCTATTGCCGTGAACCGCCGCCGAAAGAACGGCGACCAGTGGATTGAAGAGGCTAACTTTTTTGAAATTAACCTGTATGGAAAATCTGCTGAAAGCCTTAAGCCATACCTTATTAAAGGAAAACAGGTGGCTATAGATGGAGAATTGCGTCAGGATAGATGGGAGCAGGACGGTCAACCACGTAGTAAGGTGGTAATTGTGGCCAATAATGTTCAGCTTCTCGGCGGAAATGCTGGTGGCAGTGGGTCTTCACCTGCTGGGGGGGGGTACAACCAGAACAATCGAGGAGCCTATCAACCAAGAATGCAGGAACCATCTAGTCCTTCTGGAGGTTATGATTCTTATGAGCCATCACTCTATGGTGGTGGAAATGATTCATTCCCAGAGGACATCCCATTTTAAGCTGTAAGGTCAGCTATCTTATAGGAGAATTAACATGTCAGAAGAAATGATCAAGGATATTGATACAACACCTGATGTACAGATGCAGGATGTTATTCGTGACGCTGATGAGCGTGCTCCACGTGCAAAGGG
>JAGCMR010000215.1 GCA_017646305.1 Spirochaetaceae bacterium | reverse complement strand
TTGCCCACCCTGCGGGCTGCGCCCGCACCCCCGCCCTGCGGGCGGGGGCCCGACGAACTGAATACGCTGAAGCGTAGCGGAATGCGTATGAAGTGAGGAGACTTTACAGGCTTGCGGGTGAACTAGGGGGCTAGGCCTTAGCACTATAAACCACTATGATTAAGAGCAGGCATAAAAGGCTTACATGCCTGAAGCATATGGCTATGGAGGAAATAAGAATGAATGAGAACGGAAAAACTTTCCGTGCTGATGCACTGTCTGAAAGAGAATGGCACCTAATATCTGACCACCAGTATATTCTCATGAAAAAGTACATTTATACAGGAATGAGAAAACAGACCATTCTTTATAAAGACTTGGTAGAGCAGGAATTACTGGAAATATGGTGTGGTGACTGGGCAGATAATGCAGAAAGAAAGAAGGTACTAACCTGTTTTGGCACAAGAATTCTTTACGAAAAAGCTAGGGCAGCATTTGAAAAAGACCTTTTAAGCAGGTAACAACGTAAAATAGCCCACGGATCATACTTCCGTGGGCCTTCCTAGGTTTTGGAACAATTCCAGGAACGATGTATCTTTTAATGAAGCAAGGGAGAGTAGAAATAATGAGGTATAACTTAAATACAGGGATTTTAATTGAGACTGTCCATGGAGATAAAGTAGTACTGTATGCTACTTATTTTGTGTGGAAGGAAACTGGTGTTTATTATGAATATTCAAAAGCACCAGAAAATATGCTGCTGCTTATTTGGGAAGCTAAGTGGCCTTGTAGGAATAGCCGTGATAGGACACTGAGAAAAATCTACGGCTTTGACTTTGAAAAGGCTTTCAAACGTAAATATACCCGCCATAATTACTAAAAAATAGCCCCCTAGACCGCTAAAAACGGCCTTTTAGGGGGCTTTTTTATGCCCTGCAGGGCTTTTTGCAGCCTATTTTGTATACTTGAGTCCCCTTTTTAGGGCATTTTGTCCCATTTTGGGAGTGGTGCGGGAATGGCGGTTTTTCTGGAAAAATTTTCGCAAAAAAATTGCGGTAAAAGTTTCGTTTCTTTTTTGAAACAAATAGAAAATGTAAAACAATTGGAACATTTTGGAAAAGTTTTTCTTTTTGTGGCGTGAAATTGTTTCACGTGAAACATTGTGAAAGACACGGAAGACAAAGAAAGGGAACTTGTAAGAATTCCTTACAAGTTCCAGAAACAAAAGCTAGGACTTTGGAAGATAATAATAGCGTGGCAGGATTTCTATTGCATAGAAATCTTTTGGCAACTTTGAAAGATTCCATCTTAAAAGTAATTGTTGGGCAATGTGGATGCATTCCGTAGAAGAAATAATAAGAGACACGGAAAAAGTAAAACTCTTTCCGTTATCAAAAGTTATCCGCAACTTTCTACGGTGTAGGATTCCTTCCAACAGTAAAACATTGTAGCCAAGTTTTTTGATAGCCGTTAAAAAGTGGCGGGGAGCATAGGCAGCATACGCAAAAACAAAACATGGGGAATTATTTGTACAAATATTTTCCCATGGACAGGAAAAGCAGAAAAAACCTTTGGAAAAACTGAAAGGTAGATTCTGGGCCACAGTTTTTACTTTTGCTTGCCGTAGCATTTCTGAAGTGTAAAGCCGTATGGGCAAAAAATCCACGAACATTTTTGTACCTCCTAAAACGAAAAGGCCCACAGGGACGGCAAGCCGACACTGTGGGAAAATTGCGACATGTTCCTACCTGTAATATGTGGGAGGGTTGTTTTCCAACTCATGCAACTTGGACAAGTAGTCATAAGTGGGATGTTTGGACACTGAAAACCTTACAACATCTGGGAGTAGAAATTGTAAGAATTCCTTGGGGTTTGCCAACACATGATACATGGTACTGCCTGCGGTGTAGTGGGAAACGAAAACCACTTTGTCACGATTTGACCATACAATTTCTTTGATTCCTGAGTAACCTTGGCCCATGGTCTGGTTTACAAAAACAATGGTGTCTTGTAGCCGTTGGATGTGCCACGGCGTTTTATTGCGGGAAATTGGCAAGCCGTCTGCCAATACTGCGGACTGGGCAATAGTGAAACAACCTACTTTTTTTTGCATTCTTTTACACCCTCCTTTAGTGCTTGGGCAAGACTACCTGCGGGGATTGCGTCAAAAGGACGCTTTGCAACCATATGACGCAATGACGCAAAACGGATAACACTGGCCAACATTTTTACAACCTTTATACGACGCATGGAATGTTTTACGTGAAACACTCTGCCGATGGAATCTTGTACAAGAATTGATTTTGTAGCAGGAATTACCGTTACGGTAAGGGAGTCTTGAACCTCTGGCGGGAAAGTTAAGATAAAATCTTGCAAAGATTTTGCAATGGCTTTTAGTTCTGGCACGGACAAAGAAATTCCGCAATGTCGCAAGCGTACGGCACTTTCGGCAGCGGATGCCGTAAAGGTAATAGTGGGTTTTAATTTACACATGGTGCAACCTCCAAAAATAAAAAAGTAAAAACCCGCATAATTGCAGGTTTTGAAAACAAAACTTTTACCGCAAAAAGCGGGAAAAAGTTTCCTGCATTTTTTTTGCAAACACAAACCAACGGCAGGCCGTGGGCAAAAGCACACAGCCTACACTGGTAGGGAATTGCTAAAGCAATTCTCCTTTTAAAAGTTTAACAAGAATGCTTCTGCATTCCGTTTCTAGGTTGTTAATAAGATTCTCTGGTAACACAAAACCTGCTATTTCTAGCTCGTCAGAATAAAGTGAGAGATTACAAGCGTCTGGGCAATATTCTAGGTGTGTGAGTGTGGGATATTCTGGGTTCCAGAAATCCTGAAAATACTTTATGTATTTTTGCAAAATTACCGCCATTGCGGACTTTTGGCGGTTAAAGTCTTCTACGTTACAAAAAGTTACCTCTGAGCCTGTGGCTCTGATAATTTGTAAAGCCATTAGAATTCCTCCGTGGTTTAAAAAGTGGAAAACTTGTGGAAAAGCTATAACTTTTCCACAACCTGCAAAAAACTAGCAACTATATAGACTGCTTGCGTATTTTCTCTGATAACTGAGTGCCTGCATCGTAAGAAGAAATTTCTCCATGGAACCTAGCCCCACAAATGTCATAAGATGAGCCGTTAGAAAGCACGGCAGTAAGAGAACCTGTAGTACTATTGTACATAAGGTTGGACAACTCCTGGGCAGAACCCGCAATATCTTGGCTTACCATTTGCCAAACCTTGGCAAGCCCTGCGGATACATTGTTAAACTCTGTGCCTGTACCAGTATAGGAAGACACAACCAAACCGCCTGCGGTGTAAATAAAAATAGACTCTTGCATATAAATACCTCCTGTATGCAAAACCTAGGCCAAAGACTATACCCAATGGCGGGAACCACGTACATTGCAAGCCCACAAAAGAGCCTTGCCCAACACCCGCACAACACGGCCCAAAACCTGTACCATAAAAACACCTCCTACAAAGCCCACACATGGGCATCGGAGCATCGCATTTTTTGCAAAAAAAGCTACTGGTTTTGCAGCATTTGTATGTTTTTTTTGTGTTTTTTTTGCTTTTTATTCTACCGTGATCATACTCTTAGGGCAGGAAAGAAAAGCCCCTGTGTCATACCGCTAGCTTCCCAAGAACGTTTTCGGCCTGCGTCGGGCGGTTCCATCGCTCTGCACCTTGTACTACCCCCTAGGGGGTAGTCCTGCGGTGTTCGCTTCAGTCACCACCGCTCCTTGTCCTCTTTCTTGGCAAAGCCAAGGTAATCCAAAGTTAAAAAGAAAACTCTGTTTTCAAAAAATAAAAAATTAACCAAAATATACATATTGTTCTAAAAAAATAAAAAAGTAAAAAAAGGGGGCCCCTCTGGGGGATTTCCGTAGGGGGTTTCACCGTGAGGTGAGGGGGTAGGAAATCCCAAACCAAACCCCCAACGTAGCGAAGCGGAGTGGTGGAAAATATTCAAAAAAATATTTCTTATAATTCAACAATGGTACAGCTAATTTTCAAATATAAACATGTAACAAAATAAAAAATCAAAAAAGGGGGCCCCTCTGGGGGATTTCCGTAGGGGGTTTCACCGTGAGGTGAGGGGGTAGGAAATCCCAAACCAAACCCCCAACGTAGCGAAGCGGAGTGGTGAAGATATTCAGGCCACCATCAGCCAAAACATTGTCTGGCAAGGCCAGCCAATTATGGGGTACAATAATCATAGCTTATTCAGCAAAGCATTTTTTCTGCCAGAAAAAACAAAAGGAGAATTCACAATGGCAAAACAACATTTTTTACAAGCATCTTTTACAGGCTCCCTTGGGGCAGTCACTGGCCAAAGGCTCAAAGGCCAAAACGTGGTAAAACTCAAAAAATACTCAAAATGCCACAATGGCGAAAAATCAAATAACGCATGTAGGGCTTTCACCTGTCTACATCGCCTATCCTGCAAAGTAGCCCCCGCACTTCAAGACACCATCCTTCAAAAAGTCAAAAAAGCGGACTTAATCCCCAAGTTGGAAAGCTTCTGGAAAGATTGGATAAAAGGCCAACAATTTCCCTGGGACGGTATAAAAAATGTGGCTCCACAGGTTTTGCCCTATTCAATAAACAACCTTTCATACAATGAATTTTCATTTACTGCAAACTTCACTGTATCCCAATCGGTTGTTTTACCTCCATCAAAAACATGTACAATGTTTTTCTTCATCCACAACGAAGTAGGGCAAGTTTTCGCAGTGCACTTTTTCCCATACTCCAACAACGAAATAAACATACAGCTAGCGGGTGTAGTGGAACATCAGCTTTATCTATCTGCAATCCTTCTTGTTCTGGAAAACGAAAAATGGACTTTTCAAAGTCCATCAGCTCATCCACTTTATATCTGGGCCCCTTAATCCTTGACAAAAACTGTATAAAAAAGTATACACTCTATAGTAAATCTTCAAAGTCTTAGTTTTTGAATCTAAGCCTATATCTTGTCGAAGCCCGACTTAGGGCAAAGGAGAAAACATCATGGGAAAGCTCAATCTTTTGAAAGCTGCTTATTATGGAAAGGTCGGTGAGACCGTTGGAGCAAAGTGGAAGGATAAGAATACTGTACGTGTTCTCACCATTCCTTCAAACCCTAACACCCAGGCACAGCAGACTGTGCGGACTGTGTTCAGAGATATGTCCAAGTTTGTATCTCTGTTTTCTGACCAGATTAAAACTGTGTCTGCCCTCAACACTCGTGGAATGAGTGTGAGAAACGCTATCATCAAGATGAACAAGCAGCAGATTATGGATGGCACCTTTGAAGCTGGCGACTTGGTAATTTCTCGTGGTGGTCTCCCCACCCCAGGCGGTGCTGCAGCAAGTGGTTCTCAGGCAAACGGAGAACTCACCATTCCACTGGTAGAAATTACTGGCTCAAATGTTACCCAGAAGGCAAAAATTGTTATCGTTGCTGTATCCACCAAGGTACAGCAGGCATGGGTAAAGGTAGTGGATAACACTACTGCCAGTGAAACTATTTCTACTGGTGTTACTGGTACTGACCCCTTCAATGTGTACATCTACGCCATTGACTATCGTGGCAGTGCCAAGGTTGGCTCCCTGTCTCGTCATCAGGAAGTAATCCCCGCTTGATGGTTATTTAAGGCCGTTCTCAATCCTGACCAAGCATGGCAAGCACTTCTTACAAAGGTGCTTGCCTTTTTTTTATCCCACGTGTATTTTGTTTTCAAAGGAGAATTTGTCGTGAGTGAACAATTTGAACTTATAATCTCTAACATCAGCCCTGCTGTAGTCTTCCTGCTTGTCGTGCTCGTCATTGTGGTTTTGCGTATGCTCCCCAAAGCTATCAAAGAAATAGGTATCAAAAAAATTGGGCCTATTCAGCTAGAACAGCAAAATCTCACCCTAAACCACATCACCGCTACCAGAATCGAAGAAGTGGACATCGAAAACAAGGAAAACTTGTGGGAAATGACAGAGGAATACAGCGCAAAAATTGCACTGCAAAGCAAAGTCTCCTGCTCCTGTGCGGTGTCCGCTATCCTCGCAGCAGTGGTTACACCACTTCAAACAATGATACTTCTAAATCATATTGCACCAAAACTGGTAAAGGAGCACGAAGAAGAGCTTTTAGCAAAGCTCAACCGCTCCATATTTAAGTCATACAAAGATTTTTCAGTGCTAGGCTTGCCCAATGCTTGCCCTGCTCAAGAATCTCTCTCTGACCTCTCACCAGAAAAAAACGCTTCATTTTTCCCAGAGTGGATAGCTCTTGCAAGAGACATTACCGCAAGAGCCTGTTTCAAAAAAATCAAAATCTACGAGGAAGCCATAGAGGGTTCCCAAAGTCAACATTGGAAAGACATCTTCAAGAAATGCTTGGAGAAAAACACTGCTTACATGGAGGGTATGGGATGGACAGTCTCAAAATTCGGAAGATTGGAAAGGATTTAGCCTATGTATTTGCGTTCATTGTTTTTTGCCTTTATAGTTTTGTGTTCGGCATGTCATGCAGAACAACTAGCCCCCAATCAGTTCCAAATATTGGAACACAACATTCAATCGAAATTGGCAGAATCCAGGGAGCAATTGAAAGTTATGGAAGCACAATTGACACTATTACAGCAGACCTCAGCCAAAGAGCGGGAAGCCTATCAAGCTCGCTTGATGAGCTTTCAATCTACTTGGAACGATACTTTAGTGAAGTTCAATTCCTGTTACAAAGATATGGAGCATTACAAAAATATGTCAGCTCAAGAAGCTACGAAAAACAGGATTTTAACACGTATATTAATTGTGTGTATCCTCTTGATACTTATCCCAATAATCCTTAAAATAGCAATCAGATTCCTCGAACTGAAAGGTTTTATGTTTCCAGCTACCTTGAAATTCTGGTTATAAAATCAACCTCCTTATGGCTTAGGCCCACTTGTTCGCAAGTGGGCTTTTTTTTATACTTTGCAAAGTATTTCACTCAGATAAGGAGCTTAAACAATGAAGTTTGAAGTCAATCTTTTCCCCTTTGGCCATTCATTATTCCCAAAGGATTTTTTCAAAAACTACATCTTTGAAACCGTTACCATCCACTGGACAGGTACACAGTACAAGCAAACGCCTAGCGTTGTGCGTAACTGGTGGTTAACCCAAAATAACGGCATAGGAGCACATTTTATAATTAAAGATGAGCATTGCTTACAATGTCTCCCAGTACATGCTATAGCGTCCCACTGTGGCTCAGCCGTGGGTAATCGTACATCAATAGGTATTGAAATCATACCAGAAACCCCAGAAGGCAAGTTTTCAGCCAAATCTATCCAAACGGTAAAAGAATTACTTTCTTTATTCCCTCCCAAGCATATAGCACGGCATTATGACTGGTCAGGCAAAGATTGTCCTAAATATTACCTTGAAGAAAAACTCTGGGAACAATTAAAACTTGCAATCACCCCAGATTCATGGTAGTATAAATCACCATCAATAATTCTTTGTTGCTATACTCTTCCATCCCCCTGCAAAGGGGGTTTTTCTTTACCCTATTATCATAATTCAATTCTTATTGACCTACCGTTATTACATCGTTATAACTACATTATCAAGCATGTCACGGTCAGCCCGCAGGGCGTGCCGTGATCATGAAAAACTAATATTCTAGGAGTAATCACAATGGCATTCATCAATCTTTTACACAACGGCTATCAAGGCAAACTTGGAGAAACAGTAGGACAAAAGTGGAAAAATCAGCGTACTGTCAGAACATATAACCCACACAACAACAGCAAAAGCGAAGCTCAGTTAGACCAAAGAGCCCGCTACAAAGACCTTATCACTGCAGCTTCTTGGGCTTATCCAACAAGAGCGAATTTCCCGAAGCCTAAAGGAAAATCAATGAATGAGTTCAACTATTATACAAGAATTCTTCAAGAGGTAATAAAGAACGGTGTGCCAGGTGGCAAGTTTCTTTATACAGATGTTTTTAGCCGTAATGATATTTGTCATCCATCAAGATATTACTTAGGCGGGAACTATTTCCTTTTTATTGCTGTACCTCAATCTGTAGAAACAGTTTATCTGAGAGATTATAAATTGGTTATATTTTTGAATCTAAATACAAATATTGGAAAATATGTCCCAATAGATATAACCTTCCCCTACGGCGGTTCACCAAGACAGTTTAAAGATGGCAAAACAAACCAACCTTTACAAAGAGGGTTTTTATGGAGGATGGAGGGGCTCCCCACTTACAATGGAGACCTGTTTGCAGCCGTTGCCAGAAGAAAAGGTACAAAATGGGAATATTCAGGGCTGTTTAATTTAAGAAGCAATATCAGAAGCGACTGGGCAAACTTTGAAACCCCGGTACCACCTATCACTGTAATTCAGTAACACAAAAGGAGGTTAATAGATGGCAAAGCAAAACTTCTTAGCAGGGGGCTACATCGGCAAGCTAGGCGATACAATCGGCCAAAGATGGAAAGATAAAAAAATCATCCGTTCTTACGTAAAGCCACGTAATCCAAATACCCCTGCACAGCAAACCGCACGGCAGCAATTCGCTCTTGCAAATAGACTTGCACAGCAAGCTATGGTAATCAATGGACATCAAGGCATATGGGATACATCTTCAAAACCAGAATATGCTCAAAGAGTGGGACAAGCCATGCGAAGAATACGGCTCGGCTACCCAGAACAAGACTGTATCCCACTTTATCCAGAAGGACAGTCTCCATCATTGGCCGTAACAATCCAGAATGTTACTTTTGACGCTCAGCAACAAAAGTACGTTTTCCAGGTATCGGGCTTTGGCATAAATAATCCTGCGGTGGCAGAAATTAGTTTTTATTCCCCCCTGTTTGTTTTGCAGAATAACTACACAGAAAACATCATCCACGGTACAGTAGATGCTCAAACTGGTCTAATAGAAATTGACCTGTCAGCTCAAAACACTCAAGATGGAAGTGCCGTAAAAAGCAATTTCCAACAGGCTATGCAATTGGGATTTGTAGCAATCAAGGCAAAATTCTATGATGCACTCGGTGCAGACTTAACCAATATTTCAATTCAAAGGCGGTTCTCTGTTCCATCAGTCATTTACGATTTTGACGAAACAACAACACTTCAAACAACTACAGACCAAGTTATTTTTACTCAAGCTATCACAGGAAACCGCTTGGCGGGTTCCGTCACAGTGGCCCCAGATATCACTGTACCTGTGGTTTTCAAAACAAGCGTAGCTCTATCATTCTACAGTGGCGTAGCGGGCGAAGTTGTAAACAGTTCCTTTATAACTATTACCCAAGCTCAGCAAACACCCTTTAACATTGCAGTTACCCCAAGTACTGCTAACCTGTCTGATTCAGATGCTACGTCTTATAGTGTAGTTCTTGGAGCTAGTCGACCATACATCATAAAAGACACTGCTACAGCTTCTTATGTACAGCCTCTCGTTGCCCCAGTGCTACAAAGTGCACAGGTAACGGCCGACAGTATTATCTTCACTTTCGACCAAGATTTAACCGCTGCAGGTGTGGCAAGAACAAACGTAGTCGGCTACAAATACAATCCTACTGGCAATACTCCATTAGTGCCTACACAGTTTAATCTTCAAGGAGAAGATACCACACAAGGAAATACTGTTACTGTTAACAAATACCGTGCGGGTAATATTGCAGAGCCTTTCATTGGGAAGCTATCCTTTGAGTTCAAACGTCAAGATAGTTCTGCCATCCCAGAATTGGATTGTGATGTTACAAGTGTTATTTCTTCTTACTTTGTACCTGCTGCCGATAGTGCTACCCAGAATAATAACACCACAGTAGGCAACTACAGTGGTAAAACAATCGGCGGGAATTGGACGGGAAGTATTGCTAATCCTCAAGCCTTTGGAAACAATGTGTACCATCAGCTTTACGCAAAACTCACCTACACAGACGGCACAAGCGAAACAAAAGGCATTACAGGCTTTACCAGTTTTGGATCCGCTACAGCGGAAGCCAAAACAATATCGGGATTCACCGCAGGAAAAGAAATCCGCAGTATGGATTTTTTCGATTTCTCAGTATCAACAGCAGGCGGGTTAAATCAGCCTAATCTGTCACAGAACACTATCAGTGTTCCCACAGCAATTACAATTGATACCGCTTCATGGAATTACGATACGGCCGTAATGTCTTTCCAGTCTCCATCAAACCTGCCCCCATTCATAAAAACTATGAAAAGTTCTGCAGGTACTATAGAGCCTGGGGACGGCATTATATTTACGCAAGAAGCAAATACTGCTATTTCAGCGGGTGCAAGTGTAAATATAGATTATGGAGCCCTAGGCTCTGCCGTAGGCTTGTATGAGCCTTTCCCTATCATTCTGCAAAAGTCTTTTTTGTATGAAGACGGCACAGAATGTACCTCCATCAATTTCAAGGTATATTCCCCAAGTTCAATGTATGAAACTCCTATTGTAGATGAAGATGTGGCAGATACAATTCAGCTAGAAGAAATGACGGCCAACACCCTAACAGGTGGTCAAGTCACATTTACTTTAGTAGCAGGTTCGGGACTGCCAACTTCTGGAACTCCTATAGCAAGAGAAGTAGAAATATTCAATCTTGACGGTGATGTTATCTGTGAAATTAGCGGTACAGGTACTCTTGTATCTGGTACACAAGTACGGTTCCCCACTGCGGACAACTATCTGACAGGTAATGCGAATGAAGTTGATGTCGCTTCTTTTGGCGGTATCTGGATAGGTAATCAAGCTAACTTTAAGTGGTATGTCTATTCTTGACGATTCAATAATGTTTTGGGGTTTTTCAAAAAAAAGGCCCCTTCCAAACGCCAATGGAAGGGGCTTTTTGCACGTGGCCTTTTAATGTAGCCTAACTAACAGGAAATTCAGAATCATGTAAAGGGATTTCCAAGGCCTTGACACAATCCCGAAGGATAAGTATTATCCTAGTTGAACTAACCATGGAAAAGTTACCCTTTATTTCGTTAAATGTCAATACACTTCCTCAAGAAAAGCTAGACAGACTTGTTTTACAGGCAAAAATCATGGAGCCTATAAAAGAAGTCATTCCTACCTGTATTTATTCCTTAGAAGACAAATACTTTATCCCAGGCTATTACTCAGAAGAAGACATATATTCTGGATGTCCGATGGAAGTGCCACACCAGATTACATATGCAACCTCTGAAAAAAAAGAAAAGAAAAGAATTCCTCTCGAAGAAAAATATTCGTTCATGGATGAGTACAACGAAGTTTACGAAATGCCAGACGAAGCTATATTAAAATTACATAAGTTTATATTCTCCAAGCGTACATATATAAAAATCCCAAAATACCCTGCGGGTCATTTTTGCTTCCCAGGTCGCATAAAAGGGGATGCAGCCTATAATCACGAATTATTTGAAGAAGCCCAAAAATGGGGCGAAATATTCAAACAAACCTCAAAACAGCAGACTTTTATCACTCTTACTTGCGATATTGAATTATGGGGGAGAGACAGAAAAAAAGCATACAAAGCCCACATAAAAGAGCGTGGAAAGCTTGTAAAGGGATTAAAACGGAAATATAACGCAGATTCATTATTCTTTACAGAGGTCACTAATAAAGGGTGGCCCCATACACATATAGTTGTATTTGCCCCAGAGCAAATAGAAAGGCCAAGCATTCACAAAGATAAGCCAAGAACCGTCCGCAAGGGGCCGTTTTTGGACTTTGTAAAAAGATATACCTCTGCAAAAATACTTGATGTACAAGTCGCATATGACGGAAACGTGGTGGGATACCTCACAAAGTATATTGCAAAATCATGTTTTGCCAGTGACGGGAAAGAAAAGAAAAAAGACGGCTCTTTGACAAAACATGCTAGAAAAGAGTACATGACAAATCTTTTTCCATCTTTGTATGGCTATCAATCTTTTGGCCACACACGCAAGAAGAGTTCTGCAAAGAAACTTACTCCCAAAGAGTCCAGAATTAAATCTGTGAGAGATAAGGTAGACCAGACAATGGCCAATGAATCGGTAGAAACAGATTTTTTGCTTATGCTATTAAGATCCGCCCGCAGGGCGGATAACTTGATATCCTTTAGTACTAAGGAGAACATCATCAACAAATGCCAAGTGAAAATGCTTTTCCCAAAGGCAGGTTTTCAGGTTCCTAAGTCTATGACAGGCTCAAAAAACACTGTAGATTCTGAATTGGAATCTATGCCAGAGGTTAAACAGTGTGTTACAGGCTGCAAAGGATGTATTTTCAAGACTTTCTATGACCTCAACAGAAAAGAAATCGAAACTTCAGAGCATTTCTTCAACTTCAAGGGTTTTTATTATGCCCACGAAATAGAAGAAATCAAAGAATTATACGAAGAATTCGCAGAATGTATAGAAATGGATGAGAACTCAGAAAAAGAAGCCAGTTTTGAATACAACATATTAAGGCGAAGTTACATAAAAAGACTGTCAAACCCATTTGCTGCAAAAGGTTTTACAAAACAAGCAAGAATATTTGGATTTTGGCCACCTGTAACGGAAGAAGAAATTAAGGCAATAGGTAACAGAAAGACTAAATACAAAAAAGTAGCATTAAAGAATGCTAGTTGTGACTATATAGATTTTGACCCCGCAGAGGTCTTAAAATAACAGGAGGTATTTTTTTATGAGAATCTATTTTTTCTTAGGGAAGAACCTATCAAAAAAGGATTTTGAACACGCTATTTTCGGAATAGAAGTCATGGTTACTGGCTATGGTTTTGAAAAAGAAAGATTTGAAATCATAAAAAGGCAGTTACGGCAAAGGGATTTCAAATACTTTGAAAACGATGCCCTGCTTATCGCATTTGATTGTAGATTAAGCAGGGTAAAGGCTTTACATAATCCCGACTATGAACAAAGTTTGTTGGGTAACAGAGAAGCATTTATGTGGACTACAGAGGACGATGGAAAATGGCAATGCATCAGCCCTGCGGGGTGTAAAGAACTTTTTATTGAAGGAAGGAAAACTTATGTAGATTGTTCTCTTTGGTAGCAAAAAGCTGTTTTTAATGTTATTTGAATAAATATCCATAATTGCAGGAGGTTATTAATTATGGTCGTTGAAATCTTAGTTGGGGAAGGTTGCTCTGCAGAACAGATAACAGATGCCTTCAAAAAGCTGAAAGCAAATGAAAAATGCAAGGCTTTCAGCTCATCACAATTCGACATTAACAGGAAGTCTATTTTGACTTTCATGGAAAAAGAAGGCTATCACGGGACATTTAAACTTACGGCAGATAGCAAAAAGGCACTTTTCCCCATGGAAGCAATAACAAAAGAAAAAGATATTTTTTATACAAAGGGTAGAATTTTGGTTCGCTTCCAAGATGTCTGGGGAAAATGGAGCGAGTGGACAAACGTAAACATAATAGACAAACAGCCTGTTTCTTGGTAAGGAGGTATCATCATGGCAAAGAAAAGAAAACTTTCAAAGAGAGATAGAAAAATAAAAACTAGTATATGGACTAGGATAAGATGGAATCAGCTTCTAACAAATGATGATTTTCTGGAAAGGCTTTTTGGGTCGGTTCAAGATGCAGACCCAACATTTTCAGGGTATCTTGTCCCCGAGGGGAAAACTCTTAGATACTATCTTTTTAATGGTGAAGAAATTGTAGAAGGATATGACGTTGCAGTGCTCACAGAAGAAGGGTACTTTATTTACAGCAGGCCTTTCTCTGACAACGAAGTACCTTTCTAAGGAAAGTCGCCTTCGGCTCCTCGGCTCCCGCCATTTCCCAAGCGGGGGCCCTTGGCTTTCATGGCGCTTAGGGGCTTTTCTTTCCTGCCCTAAGAGTATGATTACACAGATAGGAAGCAAAAAAAACACAAAAAAAACATACAAATGCTGCAAAACCAGTAGCTTTTTTTGCAAAAAATGCGGGGTGTGTTTATGCCCATGTGTGGGCTTTGTAGGAGGTGTTTTTATGGTACAGGTTTTGGGCCGTGTTGTGCGGGTGTTGGGCAAGGCTCTTTTGTGGGCTTGCAATGTACGTGGTTCCCGCCATTGGGTATAGTCTTTGGCCTAGGT
>JAGCMR010000214.1 GCA_017646305.1 Spirochaetaceae bacterium | reverse complement strand
TAAATTACCATGAACTCTGCGACAAGAAGGAATTGCCTCTAAGAAAATTCTACCATAACGCTTTTCCACCAATCGTCTGTCCAAAACCACTACAGTGCCCCTGTCGGTGGAACGACGCATTAGCCTCCCTACTCCTTGTCGGAATTTTATCACAGCCTCAGGTACACTAAGTTCCATAAAGGAACTACCACCACGCTGTTCCACCGCCTCAGAACGGGCTGCAAAGATAGGATCATCTGGTACTCTAAAAGGTAATTTAACGATAATAACTTGTGAAAGAGAGGAACCTGGAACATCCACACCTTCCCAAAAGGAATCTGTAGCAAAAAGCACGCTAGTTTCATCTTCCTTGAATTTTTCCAATAATCGGAATCTATCCTCATCTCCCTGCTTATACAAGGCAATACCGCTTCCTGCCATAGTTTTACGACAAACTTCCCAACAATTACGCAAGGAATCGTAGGAAGTAAAAAGAACCAAGGTACGACCTCCTGCAGCACTAATAAGCTGAGGACCAGCTGTCTCTACATAAGACTGAAAGGAAAAGCTATCTGGTAACGGTGCGTCAGTAGGAATTGCCAGTAAGGCATTACGGTGATAAGGAAAAGGAGAAGGAAATTCCCCCGTAGCAAGTCGCTCCTCCTCCACAAAGCAGGCCCCACTTCTTCCCAGCCAATAGTTAAAGTTTTTACTACTAAGAATTGTGGCAGAGGTGCAAACTACCGTGGACAAGGGCTCAAATACCCCCTCATTCATCCGAGGAGCTATATTTAAAGGAGCCTGAACAAATCGGCAGAACCATTGTACTTGATCACTAGCAGCTCCACGCATTGGAGGAAGTTTTATCCGTTCCACAAAAAAAACGGTCTGAGTACGCTCCTGCCACTGTACAGAAGCCTTACAAAACTGAGCCATGTCATCAAGTCTATTAAGAACCGCCTTTGTTTCCCATACAGCAGGAGCATCTCGTAAATCCTCATCAATACTATCTATCATTTCTCGAAATACAGTCGTACATTCTGTTATAGCAATTCCCAATTGTTCAAATCGTTCCAGAACCACATCAAAAAGCTGTTCCGTAGAAGGGGTTAGGCGTAGTGCATATTGATTGTCCATAAGATCCAAACCAGCTTGATCAAGGGTTTCTAGACATGTCTGTACCGATTCAATAGCTGTTAAAACCTGTCCCACCCAATTCTCTCCAGAAGCAAGCACTTCCAGAGTATACAGATGACCAGCCATAGCTCCGCCACGACGCTTACGATACAAAATATTTAACTGACGAGTTACCTTAAAACGAGTTAGGGTTTCAGAAAAAAAACTTGTGGCAGCATTTTCTATTCCATGGGCTTCATCAAATACAAGTCGCCGATAGGGGGGTAACACTGCTGTATCACTAAATCCAATACCAGAAAGACGAGCTGCTATATCTGCAAACAAAAGATGATGATTTACAATGAGAATTTGAGCATCAGTAGCCTCTTTTCGAACCTTCATTACAAAGCATTGACTGTGATATTTACACTTCATGCCCATACAGGCATCAGATTCAGAACAAATACGGCTCCACAAATACTCAGAAGGTAAAAAGCTTAAATCAGAACGACTTCCAGTTTCTGTGGTTTTAACCCAATCCGATAAAATATCAAGCTCTTGATTTTCGTTGGCAAACAAATCAGGTTCACTCAGTAATTCGTTAAACCGTCTAAGACACAAATAATTTTGACGCCCCTTCATCAAGATAAATTTAAGCTTTTTTCCTGTTATTTTTAAGGCTGCAGGAACATCCTTTTCTGCTAACTGCTGCTGTAAATTGATTGTTCCTGTAGAAATTACCACTCTCTCATTATTAGTGGCAGCCCATAATATACTAGGAATAAGATAGGCGTAGGATTTTCCAACACCTGTTCCAGCTTCAAAAACCCCAACACCTTCTTCATTAAATGAAGTACATATTTTTTTTAAAAGCTCTATTTGTGCAGGTCGCTCCTCAAAATAATTATCACCAGTATCTAAGGGCCCACCAGCTGAAATATAAGCTGCTGCAGCTTCAAGATTAAGTTTTTGTATTGATTTAGGCTTGATTGGCTCAACCACCACATAACAGCGACTTACTTCATTATTAACAATATAAAAGCCTTGACAACGCTGAGCAGCCTGTGCAGCAATGGTTATATCCGCCTCTGAAGGCTGAAGAACTCCTGAAGGATGATTGTGGATTAAAACATGAGATTCGTAGGCAACTTCAGACTGAACGGGAACTGCATCTTGATTACCGCGAGCAGCAACAACTACGGAAATTACTCGTCCTTGGGCATCAATCATTCCGCCAAAGAAAACCTCATTCCCAGCAGCCTCCGCAATGGCTTCTGTCATACGGAGACGAACTTCATCTGTAAACCGTAGAGACACATCCATCACAACCTCTTTTAAAAAAAAGAAAGGGCTGAATTACAGCCCTTCTTCATCTCCTAGGGGAATTGAACCCCTGTTGCCGGGATGAAAACCCGGTGTCCTAACCACTAGACGAAGGAGACATTCACAACGTGTGAATATAATAGCAAAGACAAAAAAAAATGTCAATATTGAATACAAAAAAAATTACATATTCATGTCAAATTTTTTCATTAAACACTCCTGTAAATGCCGACAGTCTTCATCATCAAGCCCCATACTATTTGCTGTAGCCAAATCAGCAGATGCTTCCACGTAGCGTGAAAGATTGTAATTTGCCAATGCACGACGATAATATACATGAGATTGATGCTCGTTGTAGCCTAGAGATTGATTAAAAAAAGAAATTGCCTGTTCATTGTCTCCCCGTACACTATGAACGATACCGATATAATAAAGTGAACGAAAATTTTCTGGCTGAAACACAACACTTTGCTGAAAATCATTCAATGCCTCATCGTACTTATTTTGAGCAAAGAAAGCCATTCCACGATGCTTTAAAATAACAGACAAAATAATATTATTGGGTGTGGGCTTTGACTCCACAATGTCTGTGTAAATCTTCACAGCTTTTTCCATCTCACCTGCATTATGAGCCTGAATTGCTGCTAGTAGCATATCATCAATAGTTCCACGTACGTAAGGAGAATTTATTTGCTGACTTTGTGCAGGTGGCTTTAATCCATTAGGAAGTTCTTCACGAGCAATAGAATCAGCCTTACTGTAAAAAGCATTTCTTCTCAAATCAATTTCTCGATTAAGCTTATTTTGATAATCACGAATTTCTTGAAAAATAATGTCAGCTAAACTTAAACTTGCATTGATAGAAGCCAGTTTTCTCTTTAAAGGTAGATCAAAGGGTGAAAACTCTGATTTATAAATTAATTCATGCTCCACCTCTGCCCATGCGTCTTGAAGAATTGTTCTAATTTGGATTTCACAAACACAATCATGAGGGAGATTAAATCCTGTACAAGCAGCTGCATCTAATAAATCTTTTGGAATTTCCACAAGTACGTGAACAGATTCATAACCAAATTCCTTAAAATTTAATGAGGCTCCCTTTCTTTCTATTTCACGTACTACAAAATTATCCTTAATCTGTTGTTCTACTACGGCGAGATCTTCTAGAAAAGCGCAAATAATTCGAATTCCCATCATATCGGTTAACAATGGTAGGGGAAATTCTTCTTTTAGAGGTGGCTTAATACGTAAAACCTTTCGATAATAGCTATCAAAACTTTTTACTCGAGATTTAAATGTTGGACGAGATGGTAATATAATTGTATCTCTTAGCTTAAACTCTATTGTACTCAGGATTGTTTCAAAACCGCTCCGGTATATCTTATATTGCTCTTGCATTTCAGATTTAGTTGGCAGTTTTTTATTCTGTAAATCACTCATAATATAATTTTACCATTGAATTATACTTCACGCAAACAATTTTTTATTTGAAAGATCTTAAGAAAAAAAAGGTCGCCCTAATTGGGCGACCATATCAACCTAAAAGGTCAATTTATTGTCTCACTAATTTCCATTAAGGGATTAATTAGTTTGCAGCCTCTTCAACTGCCAAGCTAGAAGTGAAAACTGCTTCCTGAGCCTGCTTCTCTCTCTCCAAGAAGCGGTTAACCTGCTTCTCACCAAAGCGAGTCATCTCAGCAGTCTGCTTTTCAGCTTCCTTAGTGGAGATGATTCCCCAGAGGTCTTCATCAGCGATGTCACGATCTGTGTTCAAAATAGCCTTGTCATAGATAACCTTAACATCCTTGAAGTAACCTACGAAGGTGTCACCATCGTGCATTGCATCACGAACAATCTCGAATCCTACGAACTTAACATAGGGAAGTCCACGAGGATAGACGGGATATACACGGATTTCACGTGTGCGAATGTCGCTGATGTAAGAAGGATTGTTCCAGCGGAGTTCCTTCCAACCATCAAAGTTCAACTCACCCATCAAATAACGGCGATCAACACCATCATTGTCCTTCAAGTGTACATATAACTTGTGAGGGAAGTTCATACCAAGGGTTGTTACAGACAAAGCCTTGATTGTTCCAACATTCTTTACTACACCGTATCCATCTTCGAACTGTGTCTTTCCGCTAGCAGCTTCTTCAGCTGTGGGCTCCTGAGGAATACCATTCTCATCACGAGCAGCCAAAGGCTCATAAGCAGGAATCTCGAATGCAGGTACAATCTTAGCGTTTGCATTGTTTGCCCACAAGGGGAACTCAATGCGTACACCCATTACGTTTGAACCAGCAAAGTGAACAGATGCAGAATCCTTTACAGGTGCAGCCTTAACCTGAGACAATGCCAGGCTCTTTACACTCTGTGCAGAAGAATTCAAAACTACTTCCCAATTGGGCAATGCCAGGGAAGACTTCATCAAGGACTTCTGATCCTCGGTAAATGTCATACCAGCTGTTACAGAATAGTCCATGGTGGTGCGGCTGTTTTCAGTAGGATTTCCATCCTGATCTGCAACGATGTCGGCATCCAACAATGTAAAGTCAATAATTGT
>JAGCMR010000213.1 GCA_017646305.1 Spirochaetaceae bacterium | reverse complement strand
TGTCTTGGAAGTATCTGCACAAGCCTTGTGTACGAAGTGAGTATCTGTAGAAACAGAGTAAACTTCGCAACCAATCTTCTGGAACTCAGCATACTTGTTCTGTAAGTCTTCCAACTCTGTAGGACATACGAATGTGAAGTCAGCAGGATAGAAGAAGAATACAGACCACTTTCCCAAAACATCCTTCTTGGAAACAGTCTTGAAAGCACCGCTCTGGTATGCTTCTACAGTAAAATCAGCAATTTCTTTGTTAATCAATGACATAATAATATACTCCTAAAAAATCTATAGTATGAGTTAGCCTCATGCAATTACTTTGTACATAATACAAATTTGTAATCATTATGTCAATTGATTTTTTCTCCTGAGCCTTAAAATCTTAAGGAATTTTGGAGAAAAACAGTTAGAGCTGCTAATTTACTGAAAACGAGGAAACTCTGGTAACTCTCCACCAATTAAGGGGCTACACCACTGGATAAATTCCTGGGTGATGCCGTCAGCAGATGGAGTGATGTACCGATCCTCTAAAGTTCGTTCCTTCAGCATAACTTCTTCTACAGGAATTGAAAAGGTTTCACTTTTGTATCCCTGCTGAAGGCTTGCACTTGCTGAAAGACGGCGAAAGCCCACCATTACAGCTGTTTCTCCTGCTAGGGCGGCACGAAGGGCTTCTTGTCCTGCAATGATGGCTTCTTGTCGGTCTATGTCTGACTGCCAGGCGGTGGAGGTACGGCCAAGGATGCCAGGTTTTTCACTGCGAGCTTTAATTCCCAGCTTTTGAATAACAAGATTTGCCAAGTGGGCAGAAACGTCACCGTAGTAGACAGCTCTTCCCACCTGGAAAATGGGAGGAACGATGGGGGTTCTAGTGGCATCCTTTAAGCCTTCGCTGGCAACCACCACCACACCGCCGTGTTTTTTGTACAATGTGCTGGCTTTGTCTAGAAATTCCTCTTGGTTGAAGGGTTTTTCTGGAACGTAAATCAAGTGAGGGCCACTGTTTTCTGGGGAACCTGCTAGGGCTGAGGCAGCGGTGAGCCAGCCTGCGTTTCGGCCCATGGCTTCTATTACCGCCACGTGGATGGGGAGACTTGCCACGTCGTAGCATAATTCTCGAACAGAGGCGGCAAGATAACGGGCGGCACTTCCAAAGCCGGGGGCGTGGTCTGTAATGGCAATGTCGTTGTCTATGGTTTTGGGAATGCCCACCACACGAATATCCGTATCCTTGACTTGGGCTGCCACCTTTCCGCAGGCATCCATAGAACCATTTCCTCCATTGAACAGCAGCCACTTGATATTATGCTTTTTTAATGACTCAGCAATGGCCTTGTAATCAGCTTCTACCAAGGGGGTTCGGGAGGTACCAATGGCAGAGCCAGGAGTAAAGGGGAGACGTTCTAGCTGCTCTTGGGGAATGTTTGTCAAATCGATAAAGTCTCCAGAGGCAATGGCACCACTGCCACCTCGTGCTCCGTAGATTTTTTCCACTTCTGGGTATTTTTTTGCCTCGGTAATGGCTCCGTAAAGTGAAGCGTTAATAACGGCAGTGGGAGCTCCACCGTGAACAATCAGCACATTTCCCTTCATGTTGGTTCTCCTCGGTTTCTATTAGTTTTCTGCTGGATAATAAGTTATTTGTCCTTGGGTAAATACCAGGTCAATTTCGTTGTTTTGATTCAAAAGCACTAAGTCTGCCTGTTTGCCCTGCTGAATGGAGCCTGTGTAATCGAAAAT
>JAGCMR010000212.1 GCA_017646305.1 Spirochaetaceae bacterium | reverse complement strand
GTTTATTCACGGATGTACATCGTGAAATCTTGCACTAAGTACAATATATTGATAAGATAATAATACAATGAACAGAATTATACAAGTTTTTTACGTAATTTTTTCTGCAATAATTTTTTCCCTTGCCATTCAAAATGAATTTCTGCCATTGGGTTCACCTTTTCTCGGGCTTTTTGCCCTAACACCCTTGTATCTTGCTTTGCGAAACAGCTCATCCTATTTAGAATCTGCATTGCTTACTGGTTTACAAACCTTACTGGTTCATCTCATGTCCAGCTTTTGGTTGGGATTTTTCAGGGATTTTGCCATCTTTACCTTGGGGGCCTCTGCCCTAGGAACAGGAGTTATTGGCTTTGTCTTTGGTTGCTATTTCCACTATTTTGTTGGTCGTAAACCTTACAGCTTTTTATGTGGAGAAAAGAAATTTTTTCATTCTGCCCTATTTTTTGCCAGTATCTGGACATTGTATGAATGGGCAAAATCCACTGGATTTTTAGCCTATCCTTGGGGGACCCTTGTTATGACCTCTTACAAGTGGAATCTGCTGCCCCAGATTGTAGACATAACTGGTACTTGGGGGTTAAGCTTTCTCTTCTCTCTTTTTGGTGCCTTAGTTGGAGAAGGAATTTACCTGCTATCCTCTTCCATTACACAAAATAATAGAATCGTATTTTTCCAATACCGCCAGCTTACTGCCTGCTGTCTCCTTTTATTTGCTGTTTCTGTAGGCTACGGAGCTTGGCAGCTAAACAAGGAACTTGTACCGGTAAAGCATATGGAAACAGTTATGGTACAACAAAATATCGATTCCTGGGTGGTAGGTCGGGACGATCAACCAATACAGATTTCACAAGAGTTGACTGATGCAGCTGTAGAGGATTGTGTAGAAGCTACAGGAGCAAAACCTGATGTGGTGGTATGGAGTGAATCAGTACTTTCCTATACCTTCCCTGAATCTGAGTTCTACTACCATGACAATCCTGCCCCTCATCCCTTAATTCCTTATATCAGAGAAATAGACGTTCCCTTTGTCATTGGTGGGGCTGCTACTGTAGACAGAGCAAAAGAAATGTATGCAAATGCTGCCCTATTCTTTGACAATACAGGTGAATATCAGGGATACTACGGTAAAATGCAGCTGGTACCCTTTGCGGAGGTAATTCCTGGTGCACAGTATGAATGGGTGCGAAAATTATTGAATGCCGTTATAGGTTTTTCTAGTGGCTGGACACCTGGGACAGAGATTACCCTTTTTAATGTACCTTTGAAAGCAGGTGGAGATGTTACAATCAGTATTCCCATTTGCTTTGAAGATGCTTTTCCTATGGTGTGCCGTGCCTTATTCCGTGCTGGTAGCGAGGTTTTTGTAAACATTACCAACGATTCTTGGTCCATGACTAATTCCGCAGAATTTCAGCATTTTGCAATTGCATCCTTTCGAGCCATAGAATTTAGGACAACCCTCATTCGTTCCACCAATTCAGGGTATTCTGTGGTGGTAAATCCCAAAGGCCAGGTGATTGCAGATATGCCCCTTTTTGAAGAGGCAGCATTGTATACCTCAGTCCCCATTTACCAACGACAGGTTACAGTGTATTGTATGTTTGGTAATTGGCTACCAGCCCTTTGCTTTATTCTTGTGCTGACACACTTGATTGTGATGGAAAAAAAAGGGAGAAGACAATGAAAAAAACATCCCAAATCTCAGTTTTTATGGCCATGTACGCTGCAATTATCTGTATAACAGGTTTTATTTCCATTCCTTTGGGACCAATTCCCTTAGTGCTGCAAAATGTTGTAGCAATTTCTGCAGGACTCGTCTTTGGACTTCCACAAGGGGCTGCTGCAGTGGGAATGTTTTTGGCAGTTGGAACCTTGGGACTTCCTGTTTTTTCTGGTGCTCGAAGTGGTATCGCTGTTTTAAACGGCCCCACAGGAGGTTTTTTAATCGGCTATTTCGTGGGAGCCTTCATTGCAGGCTCCATTGCAACAAAACCAAAGGTCGAAGAAAAGGCTTTTTCTAAAGAGACACTTTTCCGACTGGCACGAGGAGCCATTGCGGGGCTAGCATTTACCTATTTAATTGGTGTATTGAATTTTAGACGAGTTACGGGAACAAGCTTTTCTCAAGCTCTGTCTCTTTGCATCATTCCATTTATCATTCCTGACATTATAAAGATTTGTATCATGGTTCCTATTGTAGCTCGGCTTCGTCCAGTGGTAGCTCGTCATATACAGAATGACCAGGGAGAAGAAGAACTTTCATGACAGGTAACGACAAAGATTTCATTCTCAACAATACAGAAAGAAGCTGTTCTTCCTTGAATAATGCTTCCGAGGAAAGTATTATTCAAGAACCAATTCTCTCCTTGGAAGGAATTACCAAACGATTCCCCTTATCAAGCAATGCCAATGAAGATAAAACCTATTTTTATGCATTAAAAGATATTACCTTTTCCCTGAATAAAAATGACTTCGTGGTTTTAGGTGGTGCAAACGGTTCAGGAAAGAGCCTTCTTATGACTATTATTGCAGGTCTCGTTAAACAAAGTACAGGAAAAGTAACAAGAAAAAGCTCCATTGGGCTAGTTTTTCAAAATCCTGACCTACAAATCCTAGGAGAAACTCCTTGGGAGGATGTTTTGATTGGGCCTAAAAACAAGGGAATAAAAGGTGAACAGCTTAATGCCTTGGGTAAAGAAGCCTTACAAAAGGTGGGCCTTTCAGAAAAAGCTCACTTCCCTTCTCGCAGTCTCTCTGGAGGAGAAAAACGGCGGCTAGCTACGGCAGGGATTCTTGCCTTAGAGCGGGATATAATCATTTTTGACGAGCCTTATGCCAACCTAGATTATCCTGGGGTACAGCAAGTCAACAGTCTTTTACAACAGCTCCATCAAGCGGGAAAAACCCTTGTGGTCTTGACCCACGAGCTAGAAAAATGTCTTGCTTTGGCCACACGATTTATAGTGTTGTACCATGGTCAGCTTGTTTTTGACGATAGTCCACAAGAAGGTTTACAACAAAATCTTGAATCCTGGGCTATTCGCAATCCTCTCAGACAGTATAAGGCCTTGGAAGACTTGGTATGGAACTAAGCCTCTTTTCTTTTCACTCCACCAACAGTCCCTTAGCAAAAATCAATCCTGGATTAAAGCTCCTATTTTTATTTATTGCAATTATTTCATTGTTTTATCTAGATTTGATTCCAACTACAATCCTATTTTTTCTCCTTATCTTGATTTCCATTCCTTTGGGTTTTTCCCTTCAAAGTCAATTCCAAGATTTCAAGCCCATATTCGTCTATATCCTGATATATTATCTTGTAAATATTTTCATCAACTTTGGACAAATTAAAAAACTAAATCAAACTATTTTTATTCCCTCAGAAACAATTACCTTATCAATACTACGACTTTTAGTGAGTCTTCAGCTAGCCCGATTCTTCTACAAAACCACCTCCACCACCCAGCTAAAATTTAGTCTGGAAAAAATCGAGGTGCAGTTTCGTAGATTTTTCCAAAAACTCCCGTTTTGTGGAAAGAAAATCCAGAGTCGACCTTCCATTACCTTTACCCTCACCATGATAATCTCTTTCATTCCACGCCTCATGGAGCTGTGGAATCAGCTAGAGCTTTCTTGGAAGGCCCGCGGTGGAACAGCTGGACTTAAAATGATTTGTATTTTATTTCCCCAGCTTCTGCTTCTCTCCTTTACAGAAGCAGAAAATACCTGGCTAGCAATTTTAAGTCGAGAAGAAGATTTTGACTAAATTCCTGTACCCTTGAAGGGAATTTTTTTGTAGTGTATACTACAAAAATTGAGAGGAAGTTTGTATGCGTTGTCCCTATTGTGGCAGTCTTGACGACAAGGTAATTGAATCTCGAACCTTAGGTACTGGAGAAAGTATTCGACGGCGACGGGAATGTATCAGTTGTGGCTACAGGTTCACAAGTTATGAGCGAATTGAAGAAAAGCCCTTTATGGTGGTAAAACGTGATGGACGACGTCAACCCTTTGATCGAGCAAAGCTTGAAAAAGGTATTTCCCGAGCCCTAGAAAAACGACCTGTTTCTGCCACCATGACAGACAATTTAATTTCTGAAATCGAGGATACTATCTTTATCCGAGGGAGAACTTCCAGAGAAATTCCCACAGAGGAACTGGGGGATTTGGTGTTAGAAAAGCTTCATGGTCTCGACAAAGTTGCCTACATCAGATTTGCTTCTGTGTATCGTCATTTTGAAAATCTTGATGAGTTTATTACCGAGGTAAACAAGATTGAATCTAGTAAGGACAATATTGAATAATTCATGAGTTTTTGCCTTATATCACCTTAAAATGTGGACAATTCCACATAAACAAGATATAATTATACCCATGCAGGTTGAAGATTTCCCCCGATGGTTTAAAAATCGTTATAAACGTACAAGTTCTTTTTTGTCAGGTTTTCTGTTGCTTTTAGTAGATTTACTGACAATTATGATTTGTATTGGACTCAGTTTTTTTATTATCAACCTCATCAACAGAAGTTACATTAATTTTCGATCCTTCGTAAACTATTGGATTTATCTTCCAGCCTTCTTTCTTGTTTTTTATGTATCTAAATTATATCCCGGTATGGTTTTAGCTCCTGCAGAGGAAATTCGTCGTTTTACAGTTGGTTCCTTTTTCTGCTTTGTAGGAATTGCCTTTTCAGTTATTTTTGAAACTGATGGACGAGAGACTATCGCTATAGCTATGATAATTGCCATTCCCTTTGCCAGCCTTGGATTACCCCTTGCACGACAATTTGCTCGTGTCTTATTTTCACGTAGTAAGGTATGGGGGGTACCTGCAGCAGTCTACGTATTTGACAACGAAAAGAACATTGTGGTAGACCGCCTCATTCATCATCCTGAGTTAGGATACAAACCAGCCATTATCATCAATACCGCTGCAAAAACATCTGGTGAATCCCAGTATGAGGGAATCCCAGAGTTTCCTCCAACTCCAGAAATACACCGTATTATAAAAAAATTAAACATTAAGGTGGCCATCATCATAGAAAAAAAAGAAGATACCTTAATAGATAATCAAGATTTATACATAAAGATCATGCAGCAATACCGATATACTATTGCTATACCTTATAATCAACATATTCGTTCCATCTATTCCTCCGTACGGGACTTCAACGGAATTATAGGTTTTTCTACCACACGAAATCTTACTCGACCAACTGAATTGTTTCTAAAGCGATTGACAGATATACTTTTGTTATTAATTGCAGCCGGCCCCACATTATTAGTTACTCTTATAATAACTATAGCCATAAAAATTTCATCTCCAGGCCCAGTGTTTTATGGACATAAACGAGTAGGTAAAGGTGGTAAAGAAATTACTGTTTGGAAATTTCGTTCCATGGTTACTAACTCACAGGAAATTTTAGAGAAAATTTTAGCAGAAGATCCTGTACGACGGGCTGAATGGGACAAAGATAGGAAATTTAAGGATGATCCACGAATCACTAAAATTGGTAAACTTTTGAGAAATACAAGTCTCGATGAATTACCACAGCTTTGGAATATCTTTACTGGTGACATGAGTTTTGTAGGACCACGTCCAGTTACTTGTTCTGAGCTAGACAAATATGGGAATCGATCCGATTTTATTCTATCCGTAAAGCCTGGTCTTTCAGGTATGTGGCAAATATCAGGTCGTTCTGATACCGCCTACGAAGAAAGAATCAATCTTGACACTTATTATATCCAAAACTGGTCTATTTGGCTTGATTTATGGATAATAACAAAAACTATTTGGGTTGTATTAAGAGGAAAGGGAGCATATTGATTGTGAAAAAAATTTCTTTTTTTGTGTTGGTTTTAATAGCCACCGTATTTACAGTTTTTGCAGAACAATATCAGATTACTGATATTCAGTATGAATTGGATGGCAGAACAAAGGAGTATGCACTAGATAAGGCTTTGGACATTAGAAAAGATGATATCCTTGAGTCTGAGGAAGAGCTTCAACTTTATGTTGATTTTATCTCCCAAAAACTCAGTGATCAGCGAGTTTTGGAGAATACTCAGGTACGATATGAATTAGGTGCAGCTACTGGCGAAGGTATTATTCCTGTAACATTGTTTATTATTGCTGATGAAACTTGGAATATTTTGCCTTTACCTTATCCTAAGTATGATTCAAATTCAGGTTTTACTTTGAAATTAAAAGTGAAGGATTATAACTTCTTTGGTACTATGGAACCCCTGAATTTCGACTTGGAATTCTACCAAGAAGATGAAGGTACAACTAATGTATTAGGTTTAGGAATTGATTTTTCTATTCCCTTTGCCCTTGGAGTCCTTGATGCCCAATGGAATAATAATGCTTCCATTGATTATACTTTTGGGGATTCTAGTCCAAACTTTTCCTTTTCAACTGGATTAGACTTAGCTTATGCGTTTAAATATGTTACCTTAAAAATGGAAGCAAAACAGTCTGTAGGCATTAGTAATGATTACAAGGAAGCGGGAGATTGGATTTACGGAACTGAATTCTTGAAGTTTAGCACACCAGTTACCTTGCTTCACACAACAGGTGCTTTCGGTAATATTACATTTACTCCCTATACCTCCATTACCTATCATTGGGATTTGAACGGTATTAAACACCCAGATTTAGTCGGTCCCGACATTGGTCTAGGATATGGGTTTTCTGTAGGAAAAGTAAATTGGATTGGAAATTTCAGAAAGGGATTTACCTCAAGTATTACTAACTCATACGGATATAATTTCCATACAACAGATTGGACAACAGGATTAGCATTCCAGTTTGAAGGATTCTATTTTATCGATTTTATTGGAATTTCAACTCGTTCAAAAATTTTCACCCATTACGATATAGTCAAAAAGAGAAATTCAACAACAACGAACGTAGCTGAATGGATGCGAGGAATTTATAACGGTACTAGTTACAATTCTGGACGAGCTAACATGCCAACAGGATTTGTAATGAATCTCGATTTCCCCATCAGAGTTTTGGAAACAGATTGGCGTGGGTGGGGAAAGGCTATATTTAAACGAGATATGCCATCTTGGTTTGGATTCTTTGACTTTGAAATGCAATTTGTACCCTTTATTGATATAGCTTTGTACGGAGCAGATGATTATTGCTTGGTACACTTTGACGATGGATTTTATTCTGCAGGGCTTGAGGTTATCCTCTATCCAAACAAGATGAGAAGTATCCAGGTACGGGCAAGTGCGGGACTTGATTTTGCTGCTCGATTAATGGATCACGATTGGCGAGATAAAAAGGGACTGGAAATTGAAATTGGAATCGGTCTTCACTATTAAACCTATAATCAAATAAGAAAGAAAAAAAATAAAACCTGACTTACATAAAGTCAGGTTTTATTATTTATAGTTGGAATTATATAAAGAGTGTTTTACAAATCTTATCAAAGCTTTCCAACAGCCAACTGACGCCAGTAATTTTCTGGAGCAGTTTCAGCAATAACAACAAGCAATTCCTTGGCAAAATCTTCATTCTCAGGGAACATTTGTGAACCTAAATCAGCAAGTCGATAAAAACATCGCCAGAAACCTTGGTCCATGCTCCATTCCGCCAATTCATAGTTCTTAACTGCAATCTGAAAGAAATCTCGTAGATTTTGGTACTGAAATTCCGTAACACGATTTGCTAAGAAATTATTCATACGAGTAAACGATGCCAAGGTACCAAACAAAGACATCTTAAATGCTTCTTGATACCGTTCCTGCTCTACATATAGTTCCGTCAATCGGAAAAAAGCAGGAATGGAACGGTAGCAATCTGCACGATAAAGATTAAAAATCTTGTCTGCACTATAGCCTCTTTGCACCGAATTTGTTAGGGCTGCAGTAAAACCATCGTTTCCATAGTAAGGATCAGAAGCTATAATCAACATCAAAGCCTTTTCACAGTTTTCATAATCATCAAAGTTATAGGAAAGGTTGGCCATATCATACAATATATCATACTTGCTCTCTGGAATATCTAAAATATCTCCATGATTCCAAGCATCCATATAGTAGGAATAAGAAAGTTCATACTCTCCTTCAAACTCGTAGATTCTTGCCATGAGGTGAGAGGCTTCAGGAAAGATCTTTTTAGCAGCAAGATGATTTTGAATCTCTGTAATGGAATTATCAAAATAACTTTCATTGTGAAGTGATGTGGCATATTCAATAAGATTAACCACATCGTATACATCACGAGATTGTAAAACAGCTATAACATCAAGAATATTATCACCAGCATTTTGCACTTCTTGTGGATGAAGAGCTGCATTCAATGCATTAAGAGATTCAGTTGCTTCCTTTTGACGTAAGAGCTTTGCTTCCTCTGCCAATAACAAGGCTTTACCGTATTCTCCTGAATCAAAAGCAAACTGAGCATCCTCTAAAAGTCGTGCAGACTTTTGGAATAAAGGTAAATCAATGGCAAAAACCATAGAACTGGCGAGTAATATTATACTGACAAATACTAGTTTTATCTTTTTCACAGACTTAACAATTCCTTCCTAAATACAGTATCGGCAGTTTCTGCTGAAACCGTTTGAACTATTTTTCCGTGTTTAAATATTGTTACTTTGTCACCAGTACCAGTAATACCGATATCAGCATGCTTTCCTTCCCCAGGACCGTTTACCACGCAGCCCATAACAGCCACCGTAATATCCTTGTCCATGGAAAGAAGCTCTGCTTCCCACTTATCCATAAAGGCATGAACATCAAAGCCATTACGACCGCACCGTGGACATGACACAATTTTTACGCCACCACCTCTATGACCTGTTTCTCGTAAGATTTCTC
>JAGCMR010000211.1 GCA_017646305.1 Spirochaetaceae bacterium | reverse complement strand
AGCCGAGAATTATTCCAAAAGGCAGTCCAAGGAAACAATGATGTTTTATACACTCCCCAAGAGCTAGAATTATTAAGCCTAAAAACAGATAACCCTTTGCAAATTATTGCAGATGCCAGTACCTTAGCCCAGGCTGCCACAAAGCAAACTCCTGCACTGCGAAAACTTGTTCAGCTGATACATAAAGACTCCAAGGCTCACGTTTCCTTTGGGATAACCGACAAGGAAATAGACTTAAAACTTCAAATCCCACTGGATCTTGATAATGAGCAAGCTCAGCTACAAGAATTGGCTGGAACAAGAGCACTGCTCCAGGAGGATTCTAGTCTCCCCCTACTTTTATCTCAGCTGGGAAATAATATCCAATATTACACCATCTTGAACATAGGCTCCTTGAAGAATCTAAAGGAGGCAGCCTTTCCCCTGTTGCCAGCTTCTTTGAATGCCACCCAATTATGGGCTACAGGCGATTCTGTAAGTACCAATTTCTTTGGAGTAAATCTAGAGGAGCTTGTTTTTTCTTGGGCGGGGCAGGAATGTGCCCTCCTTGGTCTAGAAGGGCTTAAGGATCCTGTAATTGCCCTTGAGGTAAAAGATGAGAATATGCGGCAATTCATCTTTGAACAGCTGCTTTCTTCCATCATACTAAAAGATGATACGAGCCTCATTCTTAATGGAGTTCGGTTACCACGATTGCAGCTACCAGTTTTTTTACAAGGAATTCTGAAGCTCTTGAACCTAAATCTTCCTAGTCCCTATTACATGGTACATAAAAACTTTATCTATTTTTCCGAATCCCCAGAATCCTTGTCCGCCCTCTTTACCTCCATACAGTCAGGGCAGCGACTGTCCAACAATGAGGGCTGGAAAATTATTGCAGAAAACCACAAAAAGGAAACCTCCGTCAGTCTCTTTTACGATTTGGGGCATGACACTCCCTTCTTTTTACGGGGAGACAATGTTGTGATACAGATTCTCGAGCTCTATGCTATGGGATTACTAGATTTACAGCTGCAAGACAATACCTTAATCTGCCAGCTTTCTGCTTCTTCCCGTCCCTCTGGACTCCTTCGCTCCCTGCCAGGCTTCCCCATGGAACTAGAAGGTAAGGCAGCCCAAATTCACAAGGTAACAGAAAAAAATGGAAAGCACCTATTCTGGGTGGAAAACAATACAACACTAAAGGTTCTTGATGTTGGCAGCATGAACATTCAGCAAAAGGAATTCCGTTCCCCTATTTTAGTTGCTCCTGCAGCAGAAAATTCTGCTGGTGCAGCTATCTGGGCAATAACTACTGAAGGAGCAGCCTACCTTTTAACTACAAGCTTAGGGGATCTTCCCAACTTTCCCCAGCTTACCGGTGGTACTCCCAGCACTCATCCTGTAGCTACAGAGCAGGGGCTGATTCAACCTATGGATGACGATAGTATTTGCTTTGTTAGTCCAGAGGGGACAGTAAAAAAATTACAGCTTGAATTAACTGGCTCCATTATGGCAGCCCCTAATCTGTTCAAAAATGAAGCAACCTTCTACGACAAGGGATTTTCTGGTGGCCTTTTATTGGTAGACACAGAAAAACAGAGCTTAACTTTGCGACAACAGGTTTTCGGCATTGCCTATGGTTCTCCTGCCCTTTTGGAAAGCAAAAAATCAAAGTATTTGGGCTTTATTACCCAGGCAGGACGGCTTTCTCTGTGGCGTTTTGCTGAAACCAAGGGGCAAGAAGAAGAAGCTCTACAACAAATTGTAGACACTTCCGTTAAAGGAGTATTCTTTACAAACCTAGTTAGCAACGGAAATTATTTCTTTGCTCTTTCTGCTGAAGGACAGTTATTCCGTATTGCACCTGATGGCACTACTATCTCGGTTAAAATTCCTAATGTAACTGCCCGCAATGGTGTTATTACTGTCATTCCAAATGCCAAAACAGGAGCACAAAATATTTACCTTGGAGTTGATGGCAATGTGATCTATGGTTTTAACGAAAATCTTGAGCTATTGCAGGGCTTTCCTCTGGCAGGAAGTGGAGTTCCTGTTTTTGTAGATGTTAATAGCGATGGAAAAGACGACGGTCTTGCCCTCACCATAGACAATAAGCTTAACGGCTGGAATTTACGATAGGAGGAACAAATGAAAAGAAAGCCCTTGTCCATTATCTTGATAGGAAGCGTCCTACTTTTTGCACTGGCTTCCTGTGCTAGCACTTCAGAAGACCTGATGATTTCCACAATAGCGGCAGGTGAAGTACAGGTGGTTCAAGAAGCTGCCCAGCAATTAGCCTATTTAGATGCAAACCATCTTTTGGGTAATACCGATGTTGCCGCTGCCACCAAATTACTAGAGCTCTTGCAGGATAATCTGGAAGATCCAAGTCTCCCTGCAGCTTCTCGTTCTCAGCTCTTGGCCTTTCGAGGAAGGGTGAATTTGATTTT
>JAGCMR010000210.1 GCA_017646305.1 Spirochaetaceae bacterium | reverse complement strand
TTCAGCCGAATACGTGGTATACTAGAATAGATTAGGAGGATATATGGCTTCAAGAAAAATTCTTGCAGTTGATGATTCAGTATCCATTAGAAAAAGTATCTCTTTTATTTTGGGACAGGAAAATTTTGAGGTTGTAGAGGCAGAAAATGGTGCTGATGGACTGTCAAAAGCAACTGCTGATAAATTTGGACTGATTATCACTGATATTAACATGCCAATTATGGATGGAATTCAGTTTATCAAAGAGTTGAGAAATACTGCTGAACATAAGTTTACACCTATCATTGTTTTGACAACTGAAAACCAGGAATCCAAAATGCAGGAAGGAAAGGCTGCTGGTGCAACTGGTTGGATCGTAAAGCCCTTCTCATCAGAAAAGCTTATAGCTGTTGTGAAGAAAATTATTGGTTAAGGAGGAATTACCATGGGAACACAGTACTTGACTTTTACATTGAATGATTCGTTGTATGCCGTAGAAGTTCTACAAGTAAGAGAGGTTCTCGAGTATACCCCTCCACAGGAATTGCCTTGTCCAGATCCTGTTATTGCTGGGTTAATTCGTTCTCGAGGACAAAGCATTTCCGTAATCAATCTACGTCATAAGTTTGGCTTTGAAGACGTTGAGCCTTCAAGTGACACTAGAATTATCGTACTTGAAGTCCCCAGTGACTCTGCATTTTGCAACGAAAAGGGACAGATGGTTTTTGGAGCCATTGCTGACTCTGTAAACGAGGTATTGGATCTTGATGCTACTGCAGAAGAACATACCCCAGAGGTAGGACATAGTCTTGCTTCTGATTTTATCAGTGGAATCGGCAGTGTAGATGGTAAGTTCATCATTATTCTGGACATGGATAAGGTTCTAAGTTTTGAAGAACAAGAAAAAATTGCACCAACAGATGAAAATCTTGCTAGGGAGGAAGAATGAGTCGACAGTTTTTATCCTTTGTCCTTGACGGAGCTTTGTATGCCGTTGAGGTTGCCCAAGTTCAAGAGGTTCTGGAATATACCCAGCCTGTTCGGTTGCCTTGTACCATCCATTATGTAGAAGGTCTGATTAGTTCCCGTGAGCAGGGGATTTCTGTGGTAAATCTCCGCAAGAAGTTTGAGCTCAAAAATGTAGAGCCAACTAAGAAGACTCGCATTATCATCATCGAAATTGCTCATACAGAAAATGAGGAAACTTCTGTAGTAACCTTCGGTGCCATTGCAGATAGTGTAGAAGAAGTAATCGACTTGGAAGAAGATACTATTGAACCGGCACCAAAATTCGGAAACAATATTTCTGGAGAGTATATCCGAGGAATTGGTAAGAAGGACAACAAGTTCATTATCATTCTAGATATAGATAAGGTATTCTCTACAGAAGAAATTGTGGCTCTAAAAGCTGCTGTAGTAAAATAATCAAGACCCCGGTAAAAGGCCGGGGTTTTTCATTTTAAAACCATAAATTTATCAACAAAAAGTATGTATTTTTGTACACTAAAACGATTCACTTTCTGCATTTTCTTTCTATATTTTTTCTAAAAGTACTGGACTTTATAGGGTAAAAATGCCTATACTTCATTACTTATTCTGCTTAAAAAGCAAGAGAGGTTAAAGGATAAACTGCCGCTTAGCGGTAAACCCCACCGGTAATGGAGATTGTAGTATGGTACAAAACGAGTCAAAAGCTACCAACCAATTTTATGTGTCTCGCCAGGAAGCAACTGAATCCAATGCGAGAAGTTACCCCCGAAAATTCCCCTTTGCCTTAAAGAAGGCACAAGGTGTTTGGATGGAGGATGTTGAAGGAAATAAATACCTCGACTGCCTCTGTGGTGCAGGAACCTTGGTTTTAGGCCATAACGATCCAGAAATCAATCAGGCTATGATCGATATGATTTCTGAAAATGCCCCCTTGCACACTCTCGATTTAACAACTCCCGTAAAAGACGAATTTGTTCACACTCTTTTCAACGTATTACCAGAAGAGTTGAAGAATAACGCAAAGATTCAATTCTGTAGCCCCTCTGGAACAGATGCTGTTGATGCAGCTTTAAAGCTTTGTAAAACAGCTACAGGTCGTTCCTCTATCATCGCATTTAGTGGTGGGTATCATGGAATGGGGCAGGGTCCTTTGGCCCTTACAGGAAACTTAAACGCAAAAAATAGAATCACTGGATTGATTCCTGACGTTCATTTTATGCCATTTCCCTATTCATATCGCTGTCCCTTTGGGCTGGGTGGTGAAGCTGGTGTAAAGGCTGCTTGTGCCTATTTTGAACGATTGATGAAGGATCCAGAAAGTGGTATCACTAAGCCTGCAGCCGTTATCCTTGAGCCAATTCAGGGTGAAGGTGGCGTAATTCCTGCTCCAGCTGAGTTCCTTCAGACTGTACGCAGAGTTACCCAGGAACTGGATATCCCCATGATTGTAGATGAGATTCAGTGTGGTGTTGGTCGCTCTGGTACCTTCTTTGCCTTTGAACAGGCTGGAATCGTTCCTGACGTAATCCTTTGTTCTAAGGGAATTGGTGGCTCTCAGCCCCTTTCCGTTGTAATCTACAACAAGAAGCTGGATGCATGGACAGCTGGAGCCCACGCAGGTACCTTTCGAGGAAACCAGTTGGCAATGAAGGCCGGAACCATCGTAGTAAATAGAGTTTCAAATCCTCAGTTCCTGAAGGAAGTTCAGGAGAAGGGTGAAATTCTTAAAGCTGGACTTTTGAAGCTAAAGGAAAAGGTTTCTATCATTGGTGATGTTCGTGGCGTTGGTTTGATGATTGGCTGCGAATTCGTTGATCCCAAAGGAAAGCCAGATGCAATCGGTTCCTTGCCTGCTTCAGGTGACATCGCTTTGCAAGTACAGCAGAAGTGTTTTGAAAATAAGCTGGTAATGGAGAAGGGTGGACGCTTTGGTTCTGTAATGCGCTGTCTTTGTGCCTTGAACATTACAAAGGACGAAATCAACACCTTCCTTTCTATCTTTGAAAAGGTTGTAACGGAGATTGACGCCAGTGCAAAATAATCAGGTTTGTGGTGAATATCTTTTTTTAACAGAAGAGGATGAGGCAAAAAAGACCTACGTAGACCTTATCAGTAAGACTGCAGCTGATATTGCTGCATCTATCGATACGACAAAAGCTTACATTGGTCTTTCTCCCCAGAAATTGAAGGAAAAGATTCAGGTAGGGCAGATTCTTCCAGAAAGAGGAAAGGGCTTGGAATCAGTTTCTAGCCTTCTTTCAGAAAAGATATTGCCATATTTCTTACGGACACCATCCACAGATTATATGGCACATCTTCACGGCCCATCCTTGCTAGAAACCCTAGCAGGAGAATTGGTGCTTTCTACCTTTAATCAGTCTATGGACTCCTGGGACCAGTCTCCCGTAGCCACAGAGATTGAGGTGGAAGTTATCAATACCCTGTGCCAGCTGTATGGCTATGGAGCTGGATCTGATGGTGTTTTCACTTCTGGTGGCTCTCAGTCCAACCTCATGGGTCTTATGCTTGCTCGTGATTGGTTCTGCAATACAAAGCTCAACTATGATGTGAAAAAGCTAGGCTTACCAGAAAATTATCGCAAATTCAGAATCTACACCTCTGCTATCTCTCACTTTTCCATGGAAAAAGGTTCTCACATCCTAGGATTGGGATATGACGCTGTGGTAAAGGTTCCTGTAGATAGACGCCAGAAGATGGATATAGAAGCCTTCCGTGAGTTGGTGGAACAGGATGTGGCTCAGGGAAATATTCCCTTCTGTGCTGTAGCCACTATTGGGACTACTGACTACGGTAGCATTGACGATGTAGTAGAGATGCACAAAATCTGTCAACAGCATGGAATGTGGCTTCATGCAGATGCAGCCTACGGTAGTGGCGTTATCATGTCTTTGGGCTACAAGGACAGAATTGGACCACTGCACTTGTGTGACTCCATTACGGTAGATTTCCACAAGATGTTCTTAATGCCCATTAGCTGCGGTGCATATCTGGTAAAAGATGGCAAGAATTTTGAAACCTTGACCCTCCATGCCGACTACTTGAACCGAGAAGAAGATGAGGAAGACGGATATACCAACTTGGTAGGAAAGTCTATGCAGACAACTCGTAGATTCGATGCTTTGAAGGTGTGGCTTTCTTTCCAAACTCGCGGACAGGATGGTTGGTCTCAGATTATTTCTACCTGCATTCAAAACGCAACTCACTTGTACAACGCACTTTCTAGCTCAAAGCGGTTCCAAGCTGTAACAGAGCCAGAAATCAGTTCTGTGGTATTCCGTGTGTTTCCTGCAGAGGGAAAAACTGCTTCTGACGAAGAAATAGACGAGTTAAACAAGAAGGTTCGTAGAGCAT
>JAGCMR010000209.1 GCA_017646305.1 Spirochaetaceae bacterium | reverse complement strand
TTATCCTTTAGCAGAACGTGTGCCAGAAGCTCAGGATAGACTAAGAATCATTAGTCAGGCAGAACGGGAAGAAAAATTACTGTATTTGCTGCGGGTAACTGGTGAAGAATATCTTGCTGCAAAGGAAGATTATGAAAAGCAACTACGAAAGTATCAATCTGAGGATTCCATGGGGCTACAGGATCAGCTTTCTAAGAGCTTTTCTGACATAAAGATAATGCAGTCAACAGTGGATGAATTGCAGTATCAGAATGATGAGCAGGCTCGTCGTATAGCCCAACTAGAAGAAGAGAATAAAATGCTGGAGATTTCTGCTGGTGAAGCTAGTCGGTTGGCTTCAGATATTGCTGCCACAAGTCAGGCTTCCAATGAAGCTACTACAGTTGTGGAAAAGCCCCAGGTTCAGGAGCCTATCGTTCAGGAAGCTGCTACAGGAACAACTACAGGGTATCCAGAGTTGGAGTCTCTACGGGAAAAGGTAAAAGAATTGCATCGCTTGCTAGAGGAACGATCCATTAAGGGAGAAAACTAATGAGAAGGCCACAATTTATTTTATTTATATTGATTTTTTTTACTGTTATGGCTTTTACTTCAGCGGCTACAATAGACAAGCGTTTGGGAGATTTTGTGCTTCAGGTTTCTGATGACGTAGGAGCCTTTAATCTTTGTTATGCTCCTGAAACATCAAGTTCATCTACGAATTTTTTCGTTTCTCACAATGATTTTGCCACAACCTATTTTAGTGTGTTGGTAAATGATTCAGTCTATCAATTACGCCGTGGTTCTATTTCATCTATCCGTCTTGTGGAGCAAAATCAGGGAGCAAGCCTTGTTTATAAGGTTCGGGATAAGCTGAATGTGGGAGTAAATTTTACTGCGATTTCTGATTTTTCAGAAACAGGTGTAGGAGCGGTAAAGGTGGAGGTAGAATTAGAAAATATTTCTTCTACCACCTTGTCTGTAGCTTTGAAAGGTATTTTTGACACAGTGCTCGGAGAGAATTCTGGAGTTCATTTTGTGACTGCACGATATCCCTATGTTAGTGCTGAAGAAAGCTTTTTAGATATGGAACAGCTACAGTGGGTACGTTCCTCCAACGGCAATGAATCCATTCAATTCCTTTTTGATGGTAACGGAATTTCCAGTCCGCAAATGGTGGTATTAGCCAACAAGGATGTGGTAACTAGTGATAGTTGGATGCCAATTGTAAAGTCAGGAAGAACCTTTAACTCTGTGTTTTCATATAATAATTCTGCTATTTGTGCTTTGTGGGAAACCATATCCTTGGCCCCATCTACAAAGGGATCCGTCACCTTCTATATCACCTTGGCTTCTCGGGCAAAGATTCCTCCCACAGCCAGTTTTCTTGGGCCAAAGCAAGGTGCTAGCAGTTTGACAGCAGGTGATGAAATCCTATACACTGATGAATATGGTGTTGTTTACACTGTAGGAGACCTTAGTGACAATATGCTGAATATGCAGTATATCAACGATTTGTTAAATAGAATCAGAAAGCTGGAGGAAGATCCAGATCACGTAGATAGAAATGAACTTTTGCGTCTCAATGCAGAATTAGATGCTGTTTTGGAAAAAGTAAGGCGGCTTTAGGTATGTCCAAATCTGCTGGACCTCTTAAAATTGCTGGAAGACTTCTCCGTGCTAGAAAATTCTTCAATGTTATAACCTTATTGGAGCAACATGAAGATGAGTACAAGGATAGTAT
>JAGCMR010000208.1 GCA_017646305.1 Spirochaetaceae bacterium | reverse complement strand
TTTCCAACTGCTACAGTGAGGAAACAGATCCTGCAAAAATACGTAGCTACTTCCAGCAAGAAGGCCAGGCTAAGGCACAGTCAGCCCGTGTTCCTCACGCCATCGACAAAAACTACTGGAAGCACTTCCAGACCTTCCCCACCTGCTCTGGCAATGCCCTTGGAGTAGACCGCCTCATTGCCCTGCTGCAAGGTCGCACTACTATAGAAGGAGTTTTACCGTGAATAAAGCCCTGTTGCACCAGTCTGTTATCCAGCACACCAGCCTCAGCTTTGCCAGAAGCGGGGGAGCCGGTGGCCAAAACGTGAACAAGGTAAACACCAAGGTTCACGCCACCTTGAGCATTACTGCCATTCAAGGCATCACGGAGGAAGAGCGGGACTTGCTTCGGAAAAAGCTAGCAGCCCTCATCAATAAGGAGGGTTGCATCTTTGTGGACGTGGATCAAGAACGCTACCAAGAGCGGAATCGAGCCCTGGCATTAGAGCGACTGGAAAATCGCATTGTCAATGCACTGAAAATCCCCAAGAAGCGGATAAAGACAAAGCCCACCAAGGCCTCCCAGGAACAGCGGCTCAAGCTAAAGCGACTAAAATCCGAGTTAAAGCGAAACAGAAGCTGGCGAGGATAAAATACTGGATATTTCTACTATCGTACCTGTAATCTAACATAAAAACTGGTCGTATTCAGCAACGAAAACAAGTCAGGCTTAGTATCGTATAATGTCTTCTTCAAATACAATTCATCTGATATACCAAGTAAAATTTGTCGTGTTAGGGCAAATTCATAGCTTGTATCCACAACACCAATAAGTTCCCAACCAGTGTCATCATTTTTCTGCTTCTGGAAAGGGAACTTATACATGGCATATCCATGGAAATCTGTGTTCAAGATGTGTCTTTCTCCAGCAAACCAACGAAGCTTTGCTACCGTCTCTGCACCAACGGTATAACCGTAATCTCGCACTGTACCATTATCTAAAACAGGAAGAAGGCTACGACGGAAATAATAAAAATCGCTGGTTCCTAAGAATATACCGTCTAAGTGGAATTGCCACTCCAGTCGGTGGTGATGCCCGTTCACACGCTGCTTGACTCCAAAGCCTAGGGCCATACTTGATAACTCCACAAAGGAATGGCGAATGTAATCATAATCAAATACAATTCCCACGCTGGTATCCGTATTGTTTCCCCATTGGGGACTACGTGAAAACAACAACCCATTACTGAAGATATGAACATCATACATCATCTTCTTTTCCATATCATTCTCACCAAATCCAGATCCAGCACCTATACCAGCCCCCATTTCCCACTCAAATTGACTAAGTGGCACATTTGAATCGTGACCATAGGGGTCTCCATATACAGCATAAAATTCCAAACCAAAGGAACCAGGAAAAACCTCTTGAGCAAAGTCAAAATCCCGAGAAAACCATGTTCCAGTAACTGCAGCACCAATTCCAGCCTTAAATGAAAGTTCATGGAGATTTCCTACAGGTCCCACTGGAGGTCGATTCAACAGAGGATCAGAAATAAGACGAAGGGGATTGATAATAGTTCCCAATATAGGTGATACAGTATTGGCTTCTAATGCCAATCTATATAACATCTCACCCATAAAGAAACCACCTATTCCTGTATATACTAAATCATTGATGGAAGGATCATTTAACTCACAAAAATATTCCCACATAGCACTCCCTAAAGAGGACATAACAAGGGATGTGAAAACATTTAAATTGGCATTACGAGCACTCATATAATACAGAGAGCCTTGATAGGTATGACCGATAAAATTTGTCCAATGCCAGTCCGTGTCAAATTCAACCTCTCTCTCCCAAGGCTTCCATACTTCCTTCAAGGTCACCTGTGCCCATCCTGCTCCACCTACAAATTGATTCCAATCTCGCATCAAGACATTGACAGTAACCATTCCCAAGGAACCTATAAGATAATTTTTCGCTGTCTGGCCAGCAGATTCTTTCACTGGTGCATGAAACCAACCAGGCTCCAAGGAAAAAGCAACATCCTCAGATATATTATCACTCTGCTGGGAAAAAATAAGCGAAGGTGAAACTAAGAATACAAGACATAACACAATACTAGTTACAATCTGAGATTTCTTTCCATTCATAAAATAAAACACCTCTAAATAATAAAATTCATTATTTACATTGACTAAAATAACCTATTTTATAGCTATTATGAGGATTAATTGTAACAAACCTCTAAAGATTTATCAACGTAAAATTTTACGTCACTTTGAGCTTTACCCTTGTCCGAGGAGCCACACCTCCTTCCCACTCATTGCCACCAAGGGCCATTCCCGCTATACTATAAAGAAATGCTGACTTCATTTTCAGAATTCAGCCTAAGATTATTATGATTTAATGAGGAGTTTCCTGTGGAAGTTCGTGTTCGTTACGCTCCCTCCCCAACGGGGATGCAGCATATTGGTGGTG
>JAGCMR010000207.1 GCA_017646305.1 Spirochaetaceae bacterium | reverse complement strand
TTTCTTTCCGAGGTACAACTACCGTCTCTCCAGAGAAAGCCAAATCAAGATATTTTTTAATGTTTGAACGCAAATCCATTTGTTTTACGATTGTCATATTACTCTCCTCTAGTACAAAATATAGTACGGTTTTTAGTACTATATTTAATATATGACACAAAGAATATTACTGTCAACAAAAATGGAAAATCCCTCTCCAAAATACTATCATTTAAAGCATGAATAAGATTCTCGTTATCAACCAAGATAAAGGCCAGGGGGATTCCTTGGCAGACAAATTACGGATAGCAGGATATGAGGTTTCTGTTGTAGCAAACGAAGATGAAGCATTGCAGGCACTACAGACTCCAACAAGGGAAGCTGTAACAGATTTTCTCCATCATCCAGACTTTGACTTTGGTCCCTTTAAGCTAGTTTTTACAAAGGTACAGCTACTCAAAGATGGAATCCCCATTCCCCTGTCCTACATGGAATGCAAGCTCCTCATGTATCTAGTGCTTCATCGGGAGCAAATTGTTTCCACCTGTGACCTAATGCGTATGGTTTGGGGCTATGGAGAAGCAGTCTCCTCTGGAACCATCTACACTCATGTTTCTTGGCTCAGAAAAAAGCTTAAAACTCCCCAGCATCCAGGGGGCTATATCAACACGGTACGGAACATGGGCTATATCTTTTCTGAATCACCCTGAATGACAACAAAAAACCCTCCCACATGGGAGGGTTTCTGCTTTTACTACCAGTCGTCTGAATTGCGATCGTGTTTGTGAGGAGCCACAAGCTTTTCGCCTTCCTCGTTATTGTAGGACACCGTCCAAGTAAAGGGACCGTAAGTGGTAGTCACGGTTTCAATAATTCCTGGAGTAAGATAGGGCTTTAGAGCCTCCACCGCCAATTCCCGGAGCTCCTTGGAATACTTATCGTCAGCATAAAGCTTTCGTAGCTCATTGCGATACGCCACTGGCATGGAAACAAGGCTAGTGCCTACAGTATCTACTGGCATACCGTGATCTTCAAACCAATTCAAGATTGAATCCGGTGTATCCACCGTAATAACTAAAATAGGTGTTCCCAGCCCTTTTACCGAGCTAGTTACATACACAGGGGCAGAGGTTGCAGCCTTTGCAGACTTTTTACTTTCAGCAGCCACAGCTCCCACAGACAGGACTATCATCAAGCCCAAAACAAAATAGGTTTTTATGGATTTCATAAACCCTCCTAGAAGATTTCTACACTCAAAACATAAGTCATTAACTAAGAAGAAATCCTTAAAAGGGTCTAAAATATGGAGCTAATTTTTCAGGAAAGTTTTCCATAAGGTATTCAATTTTGTGTAATCCGATTCATAGAATATACACAGCCACAATATTCCTGCCGATACAAAGAAAATTCTCCAGAAATTTCCAAGGAACGCTTAAAACCGTTCTTCTTCTTAAAATCAGCCAGTAAGAAACGGGGGCCATGACCTTCTATCCGATATTTTTTCTGCAGCTGAATCCCAATAGCATTAATTGCAGCTGAATCCTTGTGGGGGCTAATAGAAAGTGCTGTGGTAATGTAGTCAAAGTTGTGGTCGGCAGCATATTCATAGGCTCGTTCCATTCGCAGCAGATAACAACGACGACATCGCTCCTGCTTTTCTGGTTGGCTTTTCAATTCTGGTTCATGTTCTATATCAATTCCCTTGTAGTATTCTGCTGCATTATAATCAGGAATCACCAGGCCCATTTCCAATGCGGGAGGAAAGCTCTGAATAAAGGACTTTAGTTCGTCTCGCCGTCTCTCATATTCAGCACGGGGATAAATATTGGGATTATAATAATACAAGGTTATCTGAAACACCTCTGCCAGCTGCTCAATAACCGCAGAGCTACAGGGCCCACAGCAAACGTGCAGCAATATGGTTGGCTTTGGCCTTCCTGC
>JAGCMR010000206.1 GCA_017646305.1 Spirochaetaceae bacterium | reverse complement strand
TTAGTGGATCCCTTTGCAGGACAAGAAGATATAAAGAATAAAACTATTCGCACCGTGGGAAATCCCTACGACAGATTCAACGAGGACGGCCTGCGTCCCATTCGTGCCATTCGCTTTGCCACCCAGCTGGGCTTTTCCATTACCCCAGAAACCATGGCTGCAATTCCAGCTTCCTTGGAAAAAACTTCATCAATTTCCGTGGAGCGATTCCGTGAAGAGTTCATCAAAATCTTAAAATCACCAGAACCCTCTGTGGGCCTCAAGCTTTTAGAGGAAACAGGCATTCTCCAGCTCTTTATCCCAGAACTAGCCACCTGCAGAAAGGTGGAGCAAGCAGATTGCCGAGGCTTCCATCAGTTTGATGTGCTGGACCACCTTTTTTACGCCTGCGATGGAGCCCCAGCCCACAAGGAATTAGTTCGTCTTGCTGCCCTCCTTCACGATATTGGCAAACCTAAGGCAAAGCGATCAGGGAGCCTGCCAGACGGACGGCCTACCATCACCTTTTACAACCACGAAAAATACTCCGAGGAAATGAGCCAAAACCTTATGACTCGTCTCAAATTTTCCAAGGCAGAGACTGCCACTGTGTGCCATTTGGTGAAAAACCACATGTTCCACTACGAAAGTAACTGGTCAGATGCCGCTGTTCGTCGCTTTTTGTTCCGTGTAACACCAGAATCCCTAGAAGACTTGTTTGACCTTCGCATGGCAGATGTATACGGAATGACTCGCAGTGCACCAGTTCTCAAAGAAGGCCCTTGGAGTAGCAATTTATTAGAACTACAAGATAGAATTACAGCATTATCTAGCAAACAGCAGATTTTAGGTCTTAAAGATTTAGCTATCAACGGCAAGGACTTAATGGCAGCAGGAATTCCTGCAGGAAAACAGTTAGGAAACATCTTGAACCAGCTTTTAGAAACAGTACTAGATGATCCAAGCCAAAATAATAGAGAGCAACTGTTGACCATAGCCACCAAATTAGCAGAAAAATATTGCAACTAGAAAAACACAGGGGGAATTATGAGAATTACAGGTGGAGAATTACGAGGACGAACAATTAAATGTCCAGATGGAGTTATCCGTCCTGCCATGGACAGGATGCGTGAATCTCTTTTTTCAATTTTAGGTGATTTATCTGGAAAATCCTTTCTCGACTTGTTCTCTGGCTCTGGAACCATTGCCATAGAAGCAGTTTCCCGTGGAGCAAGTCATGTGGAATTAGTTGAAAAAGACAGAATCAAAATCCAAACGGTGCTGAACAATGTTTCTATCACAGAAAAGGAAATGGGACAAAAAATTCACTGTCACTTCATGGCGGTAGAACTTTTTCTCAAACGCTGTAAAAATAAATTCGACATCATCTTTTTTGATCCACCCTTTCCCTACAAATACCACAAAAGCTTGGTAGAAATGGTGGCAAAAGGAGAATTACTAAATCCTGGCGGAGTAGTTCTCATTCATCGTCCCAAAGAAAAGGAAATGCCAGAAGCTGTGCTCCAACTGGAACGTGGAGATCAACGTGAATACGGTCGCTCCATCGTGGATTTTTATTTTAATAAGTCATGAGCAAATCTTGACAAAATAATGAAATCTGTTAGAATGGAAGGCGTGTAAAAGGCACTCTGTTATGGAGAAGGATTTAGAAAAGGTATTTGATAAGTTTCAAATGCAGGGAACCTCAGGTTTCATAAAGACTACAGAAAAACCTACTTCTACCCTCACTTCTGAACAAAAGGTTAGTTTAAATCGAAAAGGTAACGTATTGTTCAATCAGGGTGATATTGAGCAAGCCCGCAGAATTTTTATGACAACTGGTTATTCTGATGGTCTTACTCGAATTGCCGATGTCTATGCAAGTCAAAATAGGGAGCTTGATGCACTTAAGCTTTACATTCTGGCACACAATAAAAGGAGATCAGAGGTACTTTTAGAAAAAATTGCTACCCTGATTTCAAAACTCATCATAGAATAGAGGAATAGTTAAAGATGGAAAATTTTTACCCCACTACTGTTGTACCCGAAGATTTTCATAGCCCAATGATGCATCATGAACATGCACCACAGGATTCAAAGGCTGCTGAAATCGCTGAATTGTCAAAGAGGGGATACCACCTTCTGAAAGATAACAGAATTGACGAGGCAAACGAAGCCTTCCACACCATTCTCAGTCTAGAAGAAAACAACAACTACGCCTTGGTGGGACTTGGAGATGCAGAACGAAAACAAAATCATTTTAGAGAGGCAATTAAATACTATACTCAGTGTTTGAACTATCATGCTTCAAATAACTATGCACTCTTTGGTTTGGCAGATTGTTACAAGGCATTGAACCAGTATCACAAGGCAATTGATATTTGGGAGCAGTATCTTGTTCACGATGACCGCAATATTACTGTGTTGACTCGTGTAGCAGATGCTTACCGAAAGATTCGTGAGTTTAAAAAATCAAAACAGCTCTACTTGCGTGTTCTTGATATGGAAGAAAATAACGCCTACGCCCTTATTGGTTTAGGTCATCTCCACTACGATTTCAAAGAGTATCGTGATGCCTTGTACTACTGGACAAGAATGTTGGAGCTTAATGAGCAGAATGCTGATATTCGTGTATTAACTTCCATCGGAAACTGTCATCGCAAGCTAAAAACCTTTGAAAAGGGTGTATATTATTTTGAACGAGCCTTGGAAGTAGAACCAGGTAACTTCTATGCCCTCTTTGGTTTGGCCGATTGCTACCGTGGAATGAATCAGCAGTTCCGTTCAATTGAATACTGGAACAAGATTCTAGAAAAAGATTCCAACAATAAGGTTATTCTCACTCGTGCTGGTGATGCCTACCGCAGTACAGGAGATTATGAGCGAGCTGTTGAATACTATAACAAGGCTCTTGATATTGAGTTTGACCTGTATGCAGTACTGGGCTTGGCTCTTATCAGCAAAAGTACTGGTAAATACGAAGATGCAGCTAACAGCTTGTCTCGTTTGATTCAGTCCGATCCTAGAAACTATCGTTTCTATATCGATTTGGCTGACTGCTACATGAAGATGAATCGTCGTACCCAAGCCATCGAAGTTCTCGAAAGCTTCCATCGTCAGGGAATCAGAAGTCAGTCTGTAAACGAAATGTTGGATAGAATTCTTTCTAATCAATACTAATATGAACGATTATCTCAAGCCAGAAGGTTGTGAAGTCTCTCAGCAGGATTCCAACCTTCTTAGCTTACAAATTCCGCACACAAAAAAAGCTCTGGCAGGATTATTGCCAGAGGAATTAGCCCAGTTACCTGGCGTGCAGCCTACCTTCAGAGGAATGCAGCTTTTCAAATGGATTGCCTCTGGAGTTACCTCTTTTTCCGAAATGCAAAATCTCCCAAAAAGCCTTCGACAACAGCTAGAAGAAGATTGTTGTATTCGCTCTTCCTTTGTAAGCAAAAAGCTGGTGGATCCAGACGGAACGGTAAAGCTTCAGTTAACTCTCCATGACGGAAAATGTGTAGAAACAGTATTGCTTACTGACAAGGATGGCCGTAAAACTGCCTGTGTTTCCTGTCAGGTAGGCTGTGGTATGGCCTGTGCTTTTTGTCAAACTGGTCGACTAGGCTTTAGTCGTAATCTTGAAAGCTCAGAAATCGTAGAACAATTTCAGTTTTTGGAAGAAACCGTAGGAAAACTGGACAATATTGTATTTATGGGTATGGGAGAACCCTTACTGAATCTTCCTGCCATTCGTAAAGCAGTTGCAGTACTTACTCATCCTGAGGGCAGAAATCTTTCTGGCCGCCGTATAACTCTTTCTACCTGTGGAATTATTTCTGGTATTTATGATCTTGCAGATAATGGCCCTGCCCTTCGTCTTGCAGTTTCCCTTACTACAGCCGATGAGGCATTACGTCAACAGCTGATGCCAGTAACAGCAGGCAATCCCCTTCCAAAACTCAAGGAAGCTATTGCCTACTACACCCAAAAAACAGGTCGTCGCTGTACCCTAGAAGCAGCCCTTTTGGCGGGAAAAAATACAGGAAGGGAAAGTTCCAAGCGGCTCATTGATTTTGCCCGTAATTTGAACTGCCACGTCAATCTCATTCCCTGGAATCCAGTGGAGGGACTGCCCTTTCAAGAGCCCTCTACCAAGGAATGCAAGGATTTTATCTTCCAACTGGAGCATGCTGGAATAAATGTTACTCTGCGTCACAGACGAGGAAGAAAGATTGGTGGAGCCTGTGGTCAATTAGGAAAAACAGAGTAACTTTCCTTAACTTTCACAGCAATTTATTTATCTTTTTTCTGAATATTTGACAATTTTTACTAAACACAACTTCAATTCCATTGTAAATCCCTTGAAAAAAAAGCAAAAATACAGTACCTTAACTTATACTTAAACAAGAGGAGTTACCATGCAGAAAAAGATTTACGTTGCAGGACTGATTGACGAGCAAGGAGAGCAGTCTGTAAATCAAGCGGTGACTGCTATTGCCGGTGTCACCTCATGTACTACCAGCGCCATGAAGGCTCAGGTTCTTGTGGATTATGACGAGTCTGTAGCGGGTGTAGAAGAGGCCATCAATCAGGCTATACAAAGTGTTGGTCTGGAAATTTTAGCTTAAATCCCTAGTTCAAATATGAAAAACAAAGCCCTGCGTTCTGTAAATTACAACGTAGAGCTTTTTTATTATGCTCCAGTGTAGAGATTTTCTAAATCTCAACTATCTTTCTTTGATCCATCCCTTTTCTATTGCAGCTGCAACCTGAGATTCCAGCCAGGGCCACAAGGCAGGAGTTCCAGTTTTAACTGGTGCCATGCGTCGGTATACTTGTTCTTTGGTAACGGTACCTAACTTCCAGGTGTGCCCCTCCGTCAGTACGTTATGCATAAAGGGCTGAATTCGGTCAAGGCTGGCAGCAAAGCGGGAATCAGCAGTGTTCATGGCATCGAATTCCTCCCACAGCTGACGTAATTCACTCCCCTGCTGTTCATCCAACATACCAAACAATTTTTCTGCAGCAGCCTGTTCCCGCTGGGCCTTATCCTGATTGGCACTAACATCAAAGGCAAAGGTATCTCCAGCATAAATCTCGATTAAATCATGGACAGTTACCATAGCCAAGACCCGCCCAAGATTCACTGGTTCTGGGGCATACTCTTCCAGCACAATGGCCATGAGAGCCAAATGCCAAGAATGCTCTGCATCATTTTCCCTTCGACAGCCGTCTGTAAGGAGGGTTCTGCGAAAAATATTCTTTAACTTATCTACTTCTGCAATAAAAATCATCTGCTGCTGGAGCTTCTTTGGGAAATTCTTTACTGCAGAAAAATTAAAGACCTGTTCAATTTGATTCGGTGTAATGTGGTGTATCACAGCAGGATCTGAGGGAATCATAATGCCTCCAAAAAATAGGCCACCCCTTCTAGGATGGCCCAAATGTTTCTAGTATTTGCTGTCGGCGTAACCTAACCAACCGTCATTTTCTATCAGCGCCTTTTCAAAGCCAGCCAATCGGAAGATATAGCTTTTAGAAAGACTGCCGGAAATCAACTTTACCTTGGCGGTATCATCATCGTTAATGATGATGGCACACTCTGTATCCTTGTCTGCAAAGGTGTGGAAGATGTCTTCAATGTCACGAGCAGGCAACTCAACAGCCAGCATTCCACAGTTGTACATGTTCTGGCGGAAAATACGGGCAAAGTTGGGAGCAACTACCACATTGATGCCGTTTACCTCCAAGGCCCAAGGAGCATGCTCACGGGAAGAACCACAACCAAAGTTCTCCCGAGTGATGATAACCTTCTTTCCAGGAACATCGGCCTTAGGATCAAAGCCATCTAGCTTTAAATCCTCTAGCAAATAGGGCTTTAATGCCTGCTTTGAGATTTCTGTCAAATACTTGGCGGGAATAATCTCGTCGGTATTGATGTCAGATCGATCTAAAAAAAGAACCTGTCCTCCAAACTGCTTCATCTTAGCACTCCTTGTACAATGGTGAATTGGTAATAGTACCTGTTACAGCGGCAGCAGCGGCACTAGCAGGACT
>JAGCMR010000205.1 GCA_017646305.1 Spirochaetaceae bacterium | reverse complement strand
CAATAAAACGCTTAATTGAATATACGGTATTTTCAGGGTTGGTAACCATCTGGTTCTTTGCAGGATGACCTACAATGCGCTCTCCCTTGGCAGTAAAGCCAACGATAGAAGGAGTGGTACGTCCACCCTCAGAGTTCTGAATAACAACAGGCTCTCCACCTTCCATCACTGCAACACAAGAGTTGGTTGTTCCCAAGTCAATTCCAATAATCTTTCCCATATTCTATCTCCTCTAATTCTCTAAAATGTTTATTCGGCAGTTGCTTCAGATGCTTTTCCATCCTCAGCAGCCACACTACCGTCGGGCATCTGAACCATAACCTTGGCATAACGGATAATTCTATCCTTCAGCTTATATCCCTTTAAATATACTTCCGAACATACTGGTTCGGCAACTGGTCCTGCCATACTTCCAATGGCTTCGTGGATATTGGAGTCAAAGGCATCTCCCTTTTCTCCGTAACCAGCCAGATTGTATTTGTTTTCCAGCATGGATACCAGCTGGTTTCTAATCATCTTTACTCCATCCACCACACCAGAAACCTCTGTGGCAGTGGCTGCAGCATCCAAAGCACGATCAAAATTATCGATACTTTCCAATAAATCAGACAAGAGATTGGCATTGGCATAGTCAAAAGATTCCTGCTTTTCCTTAATCATTCGCTTACGATAATTGTCAAAGTCTGCCATGGCCATAAGATACTGATTGTGGAGTTCCTTGTTTTTTTCCTCCAACTCAGCCTTTTCACGCTCAAGTTTCTGAATAGGATCCTCTGCTACCCCATCATTAGCACCTGCTTCACCAGCTTCTGCGGCTACGGTACCTTCCCCTTCCACAGGGGAATCTGTCTGGGACACTTTCTGCTGATCCTGATCGTCCTGATGTTCCTGTTTCTTCATACCTCGTCTTCCTAATAGCATAAATCTCTATTTCCTTACACTTTGATTTACACCATTTATAAGTTTCTGTCTAAAAGATACTATCTGTACTGTTCAATCGTCAACAAATTCCTGTTAATTTTTTACTTTCTTACAAAAGCAAACTAAAAACGATTTTCATTGACTTAAACGTGAACTACACAAATTGCCAGTCTGGAAAATTATTTCCTTCCTTGTCCTGCATCCAGCAGAGCCGCACACGACATTGCTCCATGCACACATTCTCTGCAAAGGCCTGCAAATCCTGAGAATAGGGAGAACTTAAATCCTCTGGATGAAAGGCCAAATCTAACTCGGCTTCCTGATCTTCACCCACCAACCGGGCAAAGGCTCCATTAAATCGTACCAGCTCCTGTACTACAGGAAAAAGATAGTCCAGTCCCTTTTCCTGATATTTTAATTGCAGGAACAAAAGCTGCATCTGCTCAATTTCTTGATGGGAAAGCTGGTAAATAGCATGGTTCGCTCCCCCACTGGCCTTTACCCCACTTTTTGCAGCAGCCTGACGTCCCAGATTATTGCACTGGAGCCATTCAGCAAAATCAGCAAAAAAACTGTCGGGAGTAATACGCAGAGGCTTTAACACGCTTAAAAACCAAGGCACCGCCCGCCCTGCAGAATAAAATAGGCCACAGGCATAGGCCCTATCTGCAGCCAAACCAATGTCTTTGGAGGAAAATGTCTTTGTAGGCTGAGGAAGCTCCTGTTCAAGGCAGCTAAAATCAAGGTGATTAGGATACAGAGAAAGGGCAAAGTTCAAACGGTCACGGAAAAGCCGGGCAGAATCCCCCTCCTCTTGGGCAAAATCCAAGTCAAAGCCAAAAACAAGACCACTTCTATTCAAAAAATCTATTTTTCGTCCAAAGGATTTTTTTTCAGCTAGGTCAGTTGCGGTGAGTGGCAACTGGAGGGAACAATAGAGTTGACTCAACTCCTGGCAAACTTGACCATCTACAATGGAAGGATTCAGATAAAATTTGTAGAAAATATCTGGGGCCTCTTCTTGGGCTCGACTAACAAACCGAAGAAACCCCTCTTTATTGCTTGTAATAGCCTCATCAGCCACAATCAACCGTGTAATTCCTAGGCCCACCAAGGAAGATAGATCTTTTTCTAGCTGAGAGGCATTAAATTTGTATTCTTTTTCAGATTCCATATATCCTACAGCAAGGCTATTCCAGAGTCAGCACATTGCTTACGCATGGATTCTGGCCATACGCTTACCTGTGTCTCTCCAATATGAGCCT
>JAGCMR010000204.1 GCA_017646305.1 Spirochaetaceae bacterium | reverse complement strand
TGCCACACCAGCAATACTTTCTATACGGCCAGTTTCATATTCCAAGGCCAAGGGATAGAAGAACAAAGCCTTTCGGTAAAATACCTGTTGAACATAGTCATAATTTCTGTCAGGCATTAATTTGTGAAGGTACCCACAGAGCCAAGCTAATCGCAAGGAAATAATTCCCTTCTTAATGGTGGGAGAATAACTTATAGGCATACTCTCATAGGTTAACAGGGCAAGATAATACATGGCAGCCCCATCAAAAACAGTACGCTCACGATTCAAGTTGTAATGAGGAAAAATTCGTTCTACCTTTTTTCGCCGTCCCTCTTCTCCATCAAGAATTTCCTCCGCCTCAGCAGAGGTAAGAGGCTTAAAATCGTTCCATAACAAGGCAGTATGACAGTTTGGACAGGCACCCACTGAATAAATCAATGGATAAATCTGGCCATATTTTGCAGAGGGCTCAAAAATACGATGAAGCTCATCTGTTAACTCTCCAGCAATCATACGACCGCTACCACTGAGCATTTCTTCCCGAGGGAAGGGCTTACGGCAAACGGTACAAGTCATTTTTTCCTTTGTGTAAAAAGAAATAGCAGGCTTTTTCCCAGTATTAACATTTTTTTTGCTTGTTCTCAGCATATTTTTTCCTCCGAAGCACGCCCTTCCAACACCACATAGGCAATGCCGTAATTTCCATCATGACTTAAAGATATATGGGCAACTGTAGCACCCGATTCTTGCAATACTTTTTTTGCGGAACCAGAAAGATCAAAATATGGTTTACCTAGTTCATCCTGCTGAACTTGGATATCCTTCAGCACCAAATTCCGTAATCCTGTTCCCAAGGCCTTACCAAAGGCTTCCTTAGCTGCAAAGCGCACTGCCAAGGCTTGGGCCATATCAGCCCTATTTTCAAGACTCTGTAGCTCCCTTTCTGAAAAAAAACGCTGCACCAAAGCCTTGTTTTCTGTCCAAGGAATAAAACGATCTATTTGGACTATGTCCACTCCAATTCCCACAATCATACTACTGGTTTAAGTATCGGCAAAACAAAAATCAAAAAGAGAAAAATCACTCTTCTTGTACAACAGCCTCTGGTGTAGCAGTATTATCAGAAGGAACACTTGTATCTGTTGCCAAAGATGTAGCATCCTGCACTGACTGTTCCCCAGGAGCAGCACTGTCATTTGTAACAGAACCTTCCCCTTCCTCCTTGTCTTTATCCACTTCTTCCGTTGTAGCTTGAGTAGCTTCTTCATCAACACTGTTTTCTAAGGATTCATCTTCAGAAAAGGGCACCAAGGATACTTGTGCAGTGCGTGAGCTTTGGGATACGAGGCGAATTCCATTAGGCAATACCACCTCCACAGGCAATTCATAGGTTCCCGGCTCTGTTAATGAAGAACAATCCAAGCGAACGGTATGTAACTCTGGAACAAAGGCCTCCAGCTGATTTTGATTTCCCGTAAGGGTAAAGGTTAGCCGTTCAGGATCAGATTGAGCCTCAAACAGGGGATTTACTCCGTATAAGTAAATAGTCTGATCAACAAAACGGCGGCTGGTGGTACTAGGCTGAATAGTTACTGTAACTGTTACCTCTGCATCGTTATAAGAAAGCAATGAGCTTTCAGCATGAATAGGTATCTTTTGTGAAAAGGAGGTTCGCTTTTCATCAACAGAAATGGCCTCGGTAAATACCTTTTCCAAGGCATCTAAAATAGATTTTGCACCAGAGACTCCAATGGTAGAAGGTACTATCGAAATATCAATAATTTCATATCCTGAAGCTGGAGTTCCCTGAATCTCTGCTGCCACAGGAATTTGTTTTCTATCCTTTTTAGCAATAGTTATATCCAAAAAGCTCTTGTCCGCAGTTACCTCTAAAGGCTCAATCCCTAAAATTTCAGGGGCCAAGAGAATTTCCACTGGAACCGTATATTTTCCAGCCTCTGTGTAATGATCAAGATTGACTAAGGCAGAAATATTTTTTTCAGTAATACCAGCAAGATCTTCGGGATGGCCCTTGAGAGAAACCTTTATGTGGCTTGGCAAAGTCTGAGTAGGAAGCGTTACTCCCTGGGAAGAAACCTCCAAGGAGATTGGTAAGGTTTTTTCCTGAAGGGTAGCAGTGCGATAGAAAAAATAGATAAAAACAGCCAGTACAAAACACACCAGCTTTACCGGCCAATTCCTTCTAAACACCTTGTAAAACTCATGAATTTTCATGCACTTCCTCCTTCCTCTGTTCCACGGTGACAGCCTTTGCTTCTTCCTCCATGGAAGTGAAGTTTTCGTCGGAAAGCTCTAGGTGGTCTTCCAGCATTTTTCGCACCTGCTCCAAGGACAGGTCATAGTACAAGCGAGACTCACAGGCCACACTCAAGGCTCCTGTTTCCTCGGACACCACCAAAATAATGGCATCTGTTTGTTCAGACAGTCCCAAGGCAGCACGGTGACGAGTACCAAAGGTTTTTTCTATATCGTATTGCTCTGACACTGGCAAAAAACAACCAGCTGAAATAATGCGACCACCACGAATAACCACCGCTCCATCGTGAAGCTTTGTGTCGAACTCGAAAATTGTACTTAACAGGGATGAAGTTACTAAGGCATTAATAACAGTACCAGAATCGATAACACCTTGAATATCAGTCTTTCCAGCAAATACCACTAGCATTCCCCGACGACGCTGAGAGAGCTCTTCTGCAGAGGTCAAAACGGAATCCACATACATGTGCTTTTTCTTTTTGCTGGGACGCCATTCAGTCTGACCAAGGCGAAGAATCATTTTACGAAGCTCAGGCTGGAACACTACGAAAAATCCTACCAAAAGGCTGGGAGTCAAGGCATTGAGAATCCAAAGCAACAATGATAATTGAAGGAAGGTTGCCAAAACGTAGGCCACCCCCAAAATAATAATAACCTTCAATAGCTGCAAACCATTTGTCTTTACTAGTACCTCGTAGGCCTTGTACAAAATGAAGGTTAAAAGACAAATGTCTATTACCGGCCGAATGTAATTGTAGATGTTAGCTAATGCTGCTAATCCGTTCACTTTTCAAATTCTCCAACACCAAAAGCATATCTCGTGTGGCGGCCACATCATGGACCCGTAGAATCGAAGCACCCGCCATCACAGCCATCATATTTGTAGCCAAGGTTCCTGCAAGTCTGTCTTCTGGAGCAGAATTTCTGCCTATCATTTGAGCTACAAAGGACTTACGAGACACCCCCATTACCACAGGATACTTTCCACCACAGAGTGTACCACATTCTGTAACAAGATTCTTGTTGGCCTGAAAATCCTTTCCAAAACCGATTCCAGGATCCAACCATATTTTATCCGACTCTATGCCTAAAGACAAGGCCACCTGCACCCGCTGCTGTAAATAATCATTAACTTGATGCAAAGCATTATCACTCAAAGGATTATCTTGCATTGTGGAAGGAATTCCCTGCTTGTGCATGAGAATCACTGGCAAGCCCTTTTGTGCAGCAAAAACTCCCAGCTCTGGATCATCCTCCAAGGCAGATATATCATTGACAATAGAAGCTCCTTGTTGCCAGGCTGCTTCCATAACAACTTTTTTTCTGGTATCGATGGAAAGGGGCACAGAGCTGTAACGGCGGATTTCTTCTATGACAGGAATCAGACGACGAATCTCTTCCTCTGCCCCTACATATTCAGAACCAGGTCTGCTAGATTCGGCACCTAAATCAAGGATGTCAGCCCCTTCCTCCACGAGTTTTAAAGCTAATTCAGCTCCTTGGTGGCCCAAACCACGACTTCCCTTCCAAAAGGAATCGGGGGTAACATTCACAATCCCCATAATCTGAACCTTGGAGGTGGAAGAAGGTAAACCACCATCACTCATCATGAGAAATCCCTTTTAGTAATTTTTGGGCACTTTGGGCTAAGGACTTGGCATCAAGGCCACATTCCTCTAAAATCTCATCCCGTTTACCCACTGCCAAAAATCTATCTGGCAGGGCGTGGATATGAGTTTTCTTTTCTGGGAACTGCTGTACCACCAAGCTTTCTAAAACCTCACTGATACCACCCTGCAAAATACCATCCTCCACAAAAAGCACCGCCTGATAGGGAGCCACTGTCTGAAGGAAGAATTCTGTGTCGATGGGCTTAATAAACCGCAGATTATATATATCCACCAAAATGTTATGTAGTACCAAATTACGGGCTGTAGCCAAGGCCTCTGAAAAAATACCACCAGTACAAACAATCAGCAAGGGAGACTGGGCATCTGGCAAGCTGGCACTTTCAGAAGCCACCACATCGTGACAGCGTAACAAAACACCACGCCCCTCTTCCACTGGCTGGGCAAAGGCTTCTTGCTCTGAGGGACAAGAGGTTTTTGGATGACGAAGCACCACGGGAGCCTTCCGATTCACAGCCCAATCTAAAAAGAGCTGGATTTCCTTTGCAGATGCAGGTGCCATCATAATCATATTGGGTACCGAGCGAATAAGAGCAATGTCAAAGGCTCCTTGGTGGGTTTCCCCATCATCAGGAACAGCACCAGCTCTGTCAAGGACGAATATGGAAGGAGCCGCTGGAATGGCTATATCGTGAATCAGCTGATCCATGGCTCGCTGTATAAAGGTGGAATAGATTGCAGTAACAGGAACAAGCCCCGCAGCAGAAAGCCCTCCTGCAAAGGTTACTCCATGCTGCTCTGCAATTCCCACGTCAAAGAAGCGACTGGGATATTTGCGGGAAAATGGTGCAAGACCTGTTCCCTTGGACATGGCAGCAGTAATAGCCACAATACGATTGTCTTTTTCTGCCAAATCCAACAAGGCATTGGAAAAGGCTTCGGTATAGCTCAAAGAATCGAACTTTTCCACTGTTCCATCAGAGGTACAGAAGGGGCCAATTCCGTGGAAGGTTGCTGGGTCGTTTTCTGCAAAGCTATAGCCTCGTCCTTTTTTTGTTACTACATGTACAACTACAGGACGGTTCAGCTTGCGTACCTTCCGAAAAACCTCCTCCAGCTCTGCTTCATTATGACCGTTTAAAGGACCAACATATTCAAATCCCAAGTCCACAAAGAGATTGGTAGGAAACAACAGAGCCTTAAGGGAACGCTTGAACCTAAAAATAAATTTCGAAAAGCCTTTCCCCAGAATTGGCATCTTATCTACAAAACGATCAATACCAAAACGGAAGGACTGATAGGAAGAAGTCATGGTAAGTCGGCTTAAATGGCGAGATAAAGACCCTGTGTTTTGACTAATGGACATTTGGTTATCGTTTAAAACAACGATTAAGTTTTTAGAAAGCTGTCCTGCATGGGATAGGGCCTCCATGGCCATGCCACCAGTCAAGGCTCCATCTCCAATAATAGCCACTACCTTTCCTTCTTGATTCTGTAGACTGCGACCAATCAACAGTCCCAAGCTTGAAGACACAGAGGTGGAAGAATGGCCTACATCAAAAAAATCGTGGGGACTTTCAGAACGTTTTGTAAAGCCAGCCATTCCGCCCTTTTTACGCAGGGTATGGAAAGAGGAATATCGTCCAGTGAGCAATTTGTGGGTATAGCTTTGATGGCTTACATCCCACACAAAGGCATCTTTGGGACTTTCAAATACACGATGGAGAGCAATGGTTAATTCCACCACACCAAGATTACTGGCAAGATGGCCTCCATTTTTGCCCACCACATCAATAATAGTTTTTCGTATCTCTTGTGCCAACTGAAGCAATTCTTTTTTATTCAGGTTTTTAATATCAGCTGGCGACGTTATATTTTGTAAAATCGTAGTGCAACTCCGATATTATAGTTTGTTTTCATGCAACAAAAAAGACCGCAGTTTGTGTCAAGAACAACAAAAGCTACGGTCTTTTTCATTGGTACAGTCATAAATTGGAAACACATAAAGTGGGTTACCCCTAGAACAAGACTCAGATTGAGTTACTTGCTCTTGTGCCGATTTCTTCTCAGCTTCTTCTTACGTTTATGTGTAGCAATCTTCTGACGCTTTCTCTTTTTTCCGCAAGGCACGATGGCTCTCCTTAATGAAAACTAAAACTATTATCTACTAAAAATTTGATTACGTCAATAGGGG
>JAGCMR010000203.1 GCA_017646305.1 Spirochaetaceae bacterium | reverse complement strand
TTTATCGTCCTCTGTCAGACTTTCCCCCTGACTTTGTAGAAGCCCTGTTGTTGCAGGAAGACCGTTATTTTTATAACCACCATGGAGTTAACCCTGTCGCTCTTTTTCGGGCCTTTTGGGAAACCTATGTGATAAAAAGTCGCCGTATGGGAGCTTCTACCATTACCATGCAAACAGCCCGTCTTAAATACGGCATCTACACTAAATCGATTCTGGGAAAGCTTCGACAGATTTTTGCAGCCCTCTATTTGGAGATGTGTTTTTCTAAGCAAGAAATTCTTGAAGCATACGTGAATCTTGCTCCCTGTGGAGGCAATATCGAAGGATTTGAAACTGCTAGCTGGTTTTATTTTGGCAAGGAGGTACAAAACCTGGGGCTTACAGAAAGCCTCATGCTCTGTGTCCTTCACCAAAATCCCTCCAAGAGAGCCCCCTCTCCTACCAATACTCCACGAGAGTTGCTGGAAGCCCGTAAGCGTCTTTTTCAAGCATGGATAGAATACCATCCTCAGGATCAAGACAAGGCGGTGTATATGGACATGAGGATAAGCACCATCTGCCAAATGCCCAATCATGCCCGCCACTTTACAGAAATGCTGAATATCCAGCTTGCCCAAGAAGAGCCTCGTCAGCCAATTCGCACCACCATTGATTCTGAAATTCAGCAGCAATGCCAAGAATTATTTCACTCTTATTTAAGCCAGCAACGATCTTTGGGAGTGAACAACGGAGCTTTTTTGTTGGTGGACTGGAAGGAAATGGAGGTTGTGGCCAATCTTGGTTCTGCTGATTATTACAACGATGCTATTCAAGGGCAGGTAAATGCCACCACCTCCAAGCGCTCCCCTGGCTCCACCCTTAAGCCCTTTATCTACGGTCTTGCTCTGGAACAAGGACTGATTCACTATCGCACCATGCTGAAGGATACTCCTGTTGCCTTCAACGAATATGCCCCCGATAATTACGGCAGCGTGTATAAGGGGCCAGTACAGGCGTGGTATGCCTTAGCAGACAGCAGAAATATTCCTGCCGTTGCCTTGAACCGAGACCTGAAGCAGCGAGATCTTTACGATTTTCTCATAGAAGCAGGAATTACAGGTCTTAAAGAACGAGACCACTATGGCCTTTCACTGGTACTGGGTACTGGAGATGTTACCATGATGGAGCTGGCTTCTCTTTATGGCATCTTGGCCAACAACGGAATCTACAAGGACATACACTCCATTTACACAGCAAAAAAATCTCCCGGTCGCCCCCTTCTTTCAGCAGAGAGTGCCTTTATCGTAAAGAAGATGCTAGAAGCCAACGTGCCCCCCTACCAAAATCGTCCCCAGGAGGTGGCAGATATTCCCATTGGCTACAAAACAGGTACCTCCATCGGATTCAAGGATAGCTGGAGCGTGGGCATATTTGATCGCTACATTTTATGTGTCTGGATAGGTAATTTTGACGGTCAGGGCAACAATGCCTTTTTAGGCCGAAGGATGGCCGCTCCCCTTATGTTCAACATGGCCTATAGTCTTTTGTCAAATATTCCCAAGAATCAGCAGACAAGCTATGAACGGCCTCAAAATGTGAAAAATATCGATGTGTGC
>JAGCMR010000202.1 GCA_017646305.1 Spirochaetaceae bacterium | reverse complement strand
CAGGAGTACCCCGATAAAACCACCAACCAACTGACGACGCTGCTTTTTACCCATGAATACCACTGTCAGCAAAAGAGTCAACAGAGAAGCAGGGAAAAATACCCACTCCCAGTTTGCAGACTGGATAAACTCCTGAGAAACAATGGTATTGTATACGTTACCGTGGGTTCCTACGTTGGCATAGCGAGCCACAAAGGGAGTGGCACCCATATCGGTGGTTCCTGTGGCACTATTTCCAATAATACAGAAGGCACCTTGAAGCTGGGCCTGCAATTCAGTAAAGCTTTCCTGGTAGGCAGTCAAAGTTTCCTGGAATAATCCGAAGGTTTCTTCTACCGCAGACAAGAAGCCTTCTATTTCTTCTGCAGCCACCCCTTCTTGAGCCAATTCTTCCAGGCGAGCCTTGATTTGATTCAAGCTTTCTCCTTGGAGGAATTCTTCACAAAGTGCAAAAAATTCTTGTCTACCAGCAAAATAAGCCTCATAGTCTGCATCACCAAAAGGCAATCCAACAGGATTTCCTTCCACATCAAATCCTTCACAGGCAGCCAAAATTGCTTCCTTTGCTTCCTTCAACTGTGCATATTCTTCCAATAGGTAGTAGGCCCATTCATAATATTCAAGCCAAGAACCGTCGGCACCTAAAAGATAACAATCCTCATAGAACCAACGGAGGCATGAAATAATCTGCTCCTCGTAATCATCAAGATACAGAAGAGAAAGCACAGGAATATGTATAAAGCTAGAAGCATAATCCTTGTGAAGCCAGTTAATAAGCATGTAGCCGTTTCTGTCCAGAGGAATGGTGATATCCTGCCGTTCTGTAGAGCCAGGAAGCAAAACATTTTTCAAAACTAATGAACGAGGATTTCGCTGAATGGATTCCACCTGAAGCATCTCCATCATTGGAGCAAACACCAGCTGTCCTAGGTATTTATCATCAGACTTGAACAAAAGCTCTACTCGCCGTCGCAATCCATCTGGGTCAACAATTACGTTGGTAAAACCTGCACCAGCGGCCCGTTTCATGATTACAGAAATAGCAGGAGAGAAGCCTTCTGACATGTTTTGGTCAGCAATAGTTTTTCTATTACTCTTGTAAATCAAATCCTCTGGGTCATCCACAGCATCCATCAGCATTCGTTGCTTTACGTAGTTTACATCTTCTTCTGAGGCAGCCATAACGTTGTTATAGTTTACCGTAAGCCAAGCATTACCAAAAAACTGAATGGCACGACCAAAATAATCGTCGTTATCACGGAAAAGATTGTTTACAGAACTGCGTAGCTCCTCCAAGCTGGGCAAAATATCTGACTCCAGTACACTTCCACTGATTTCAGGTAAATCTCTAGGAGAAAATTGACCTGCGGCAGTGGCAGCAGCTAATTCCTCCATAACGGACATTACCAATCCCTGGCTTTCATCAAATTTCTGGGGAATGTCTGCCAAGGCATCAGGATCAATGCCTCCCTGAGAGGGAGACAGATACTCAATATCGAAGGTGGCACTTTTTACTCCCAGCTCTCTCATACGAATGAGACAGTCTGCAAGAATATCTCGTGTCCAGGGCCAAGTACCCACCACCTCCAAGGACAAATCCTCAATGTCAATAAATACCACTTCCTCCGCCACAGAGGGCTCTGGGGTAAACCGCAGAAGGAAATCGTAAATACGATTATCCACATTCTCAAACACGCCAAGAAATCCCAGCCCCCCCACAAGGAAGATAAGGATAATACAGATAAAGACCAGCAGTTTTTTCTTTAAAACTGTAACAATACTCTTCGAATTCATAGACTTATATTATACCACGTGTTATACTTTAAGTCATGTATTTTATACTTGAGAATTTTTTCTCAATAAAGGATTCATAATGAAACAAAAAATTCTTGTTCTTGTAGTTTTCTTCATTGCAATGGTAGCCTATGGACAGGATGCATCAAAGGTAACAGAAATTCTTGAGGCCCCCCAACTGACCACAGGCCATGTGGCCTACGTTGCAGCTTGTTGGATAGACACAACAAATGAGACTGTGGATTTCCAGCAAGCCACCAAGCTCATGATAAGTCAGGGTTTACTAAAGGAAGGGGCTCAGTCAAATGACCCTATCCGTCTTGATGAACTAGCAGGTTTGTGTATGAAGGCTTGGAACATTCCAGGAGGATTGCTCTATCGTATCACAAAGGCAGATCGTTATGCTTTCAAGGAATTGAAGGCCCTCAACTATTTTTCTGCCAACGCTGATCCAGCCTTTTCAGTAACAGGATCCCAAGGAATGGACATCTTGTTTAAGTGTATGGAATATAATACATCAGCATTTGCCACAGAATAACAAGGAGAAAGCCCCATGAAAAGAGTTTTAACATATATTTTGCTATCAACGTTTATCATAGGAAGCCTTTTTTCTGTGGACTATGGTGGACTTATTACCAGTGATTCAAGCTTCAAACAAAACGGAACCCAAGATTTTGTTTTTTCAGAACAGATGGATGCTTCAGCCTACCTTAAGGTTCCCTTTACCCAAGATGGCAATACCCTTCTTTCTACAGAATTTGCCTATCGTCTCCAGTATGAGGATTCACAAATAAATCAATTTATCAACCTGCCTTTGCTGAAAATCAGCTACACAAAAGAAGTATCTGATAGCTTGATGAGTATTGTTGCAGGTCGATATACCATGGCAGATGGTACAGGAAAGTTTTTTAACCAAACAAGCGACGGTCTTTTTGGATCCTATAAAACCAGCCTCTTCGCAGGATCCATGTACTTTGGATTCACTGGCTTGGTAAACTGCTTCTATACCTCCATGAACGAGGAGGGGGTTTCTGGAGAATACAGTAGATTGGAGTCAGACTTCTATACTTCTTCACTGCCCTATATGGTGATAGGAGTAGACTTTGCCCTTCCCAATCTTTTTTACAGCCAGAATCTTAGCGTTGGAAGTTGGAACTTTATAGGAACTCAGAAACTTAAATCAAACAAGATTTACGGAACACTTTCCTTGAATGGTCCCTTAATGCCAAATCTCTATCACAATACCAATGTTGTTCTTGCTGGTATTTTAGGAGATGGAACTGGACATTTTGCAGGACTTGCATCCAGTGTCTTTACCTATTACTTTAATTATATGGGCTTGGCAGCAAATGCTGGACTTACCTATGCTTCAAAGGAATTCCAGACAGTTACAAGCATTAGTGGTTTGGTAACAGGAGAACCTTGGTCAAATCTCTTTGTTCCTACAGTTTCTGTTTCCATATTGCCTCTGTCAGCATTGTATGTTTGTTTAGAAACAAATCTTGTTCTACAGGCAGAGAACATGGAGTACGCAGGAGTGGGCCTAGCAGCGGTAGCAAGCTATCAGTTGTTTAGTGATGTGGCATTTAGTCTTAATGCAAGCCATTTCCTTGCAAAGGAAGAGGCTGCAAAACAGACAAAAATTAGTATTAAAGCAGCAATTAGCTTCTAGTAGGAGGAAAATAGAATGAAACGGATTATTCTTGCAATTTTTCTGTTGGTAGGTTCAGTAGCACTTTGTGTAGCAGCTGAAGTCGCACAGGACAAGGCCGAAGTAATTTCTTTTACTGGAAAGGCAGAATACCAAACAGCTGAAGGCTGGGAGCCTATTACAGTGGGAGCTCAGTTAGAACAGGGGACAGTTATTTCCACAGGCTTTAAGTCCTCTGTAGTGTTGGCCATTGGTGATTCACGCTTTACAGTGGCAGCTCTGTCAAGAATCGCCATTGACAAACTGGTGGAAGATAACAGCAACTATGATACAGAAATGAAGTTGACTACAGGAAAGCTTCAGATGGATGTAAAGGCAAAACCAGGAAAAAGTACTTCCTTTACTGTTCGTAGTCCTACGGCAACCGCTTCTATCCGAGGAACACAAGGTATAATGTCATCTACAGGAACATTGCAAAGTATAACTGGTGTTTGGACTATGAGTTCATTGGCTCCTGCTAGTAGACCCATTACCGTACAAGGAACCCAGTCTGCTGATATTCCTAATGTATTTGAAGTAAATACTCCACAGCAAACATCTTTGAACAACTCAAGTATTACTAACACCTCTACAACAAGCTTGGCAGCAGCAGAAGCAGTAAGTCCTAGTGTTGCACCAAGTGCTCCTGCAAATGACATGACTACAATTATTCCCACATCCCCCACAGTAACTTCTACAGGAAGCATTGTAGTACAGGTTACACTTCCAAAGCAGGTACAATAATACATAACCGTATATGAAAAAAGGACTGTCTTAGGACAGTCCTTTTTTTATGATTTTACAAAAAATTATCAGTAATATTTTAATTTTTTAGAGTCTAGTTTAACTTGAATCCAGCACCAATTCCTGCCATGGCCTGGAAAAAATCAGGAAAAGATACAGCACAACATTCAGCATCTTTTACCGTAATTTCATCTTTTAGTGCAAGTCCCATTACTGCCAAAGACATGGCTACACGGTGGTCATCGTAGCTTTCCACCACTCCACCATGGAGGGTAAATGCAGGATTTGGTTTTCCGTCAACAGTGAGAGGACTATGACCATGAATAACTAGATAATCAGGCCCATCTTCTACATGAGCGCCTAGCTTAGTCAACTCTGTTTTCATTACCTCAATACGATCTGTTTCCTTTTTGCGACACACACCAATATCTTCAATGATGGTAGTACCTTCGATAAAGCAAGCTGCCACGGAAAGTGCAGGAACCGCATCAGGAAAGCCAGAACAGTTGATTCTCAGGGTTTTATCTGGGAGCTGCTCTGTGGAAAGGCGTCCTGCAATGCCATTCTTTGCAGGAAAGTTCTTTTGGGCATGGCAGCCACCATATACCACTAACTCCTCTTTTTCTTTATTCCACTCAATACAAGCACCAACAGATTGCAACACCTCTACAATCGCCTCATCTCCCTGACTACCACTTCCATCAATATTCTCGATGGTAATACAACTATCTGTAAGTATGGCAGCCACCAAGGGAAAGGCAACGGCTTCCCAATCAGAGGGAATAGTTCGATCAAAGGAACTAATATTATGGGGGCCACTTACAACAATATGCTTGTAATCAGCAGACATTTTGACGGGAATTCCCAAGGACTCTAGCCACATTTTTGTCATGTCTAGATAGGGCACTTCCTTAGGATCAGTCAACTCTATTTCCAAGGTACCTTGAATACGGGAGGCTGCCATCATTAAGCCGCTGATATACTGGGATAGACGCCCATCGGTAACCACCTTACCAGCAGAAATAGGCCCCTGTACCAGAAGAGGTGGTGCATCTACATCAGGACGGGCAATATGAGTGGTAGCTCCCAGCTGTTGTAATGCTTGAGCAAGATGACCAACAGGCCGAGTTCGAATAGATTCATCTCCAGTAAAAATGCTCCAACCAGGAAAGGTTGCTGCAATAGGAGTGAGAAAATACAAAACAGAACCAGAGTTCCCCACATCTACTACATTGGAGGGAAGGTGCACATTCTTTCCTGCTCCCTGGACAGTCCAAAGACTATTATCAGCAGCCATTTCTACCTTTGCACCAATTTCTGCAATACAACGAGAAGCACTGAGGCAGTCTGCACTGGGCAAGGGATTACGGATATACGAGGTTCCTTCTGCTAAGGCAGCTAGCAAACAGGCACGGATGGTATGGCTTTTTGAACCTGGCACACTAATAGAGCCAGACAGAGAGCTTTTTGATGTAATGCAATTCATAATTATTCCTCAATAGAGTAAAATGGAGTTTTTATTTCTTCCTCAAGAAAATCTATGCACAGAATATAGGATTTTTTCTCTCCTCGCAACCGCACAGCCAAAGTGCGACATAGGTTTCCAGAACCAGAGGACAGGTGCTTGTCAGTAAGAAAACGATCTATCTTAAAGGCATCAAAGCAGGTAAAATAAGGACGGAGACTGTGGTTACAGCCCTTTTCCTGCAGGTGAAAAATATAGGAATAAGGTTTTTTTTCCATGTGAGGAGCACAAATCATATTTGAAACTTGAATACCTTCCTCGTCCAGAATAAAAATTAATTCGATTTTAGAATTAACAATAAGGAATTCCTGAAGCACTGCCTCAATTGAATCGATATCATCCTTGTCTATATCAATTTGCCGAATAAGCCAATCAGCAATAGTATTTACATCACCAGTGTGGTAGCGCGTCTCCCGCAAATAAGCCACAGCACGTTTTCGTAGCTCCTTCTGGAAATATGCAATATTCGTTAAAGCTTCTTTCTCCAAAGCAGCCAGGTCTGCAGCAGGGCGGGCAATAGCAAAGCCCTGTAAGAGATTTACTCCTAAAAGAGCACAGGTAAACAGCTCTTCATTTGTTTCTACACCTTCTGCAAGACAAACGGCACCAGTCATTTCTGACAAGCTTACAATGGACTTTAAAATTGACTGACGGTAGGTATCTGTATCGATTCCATGGATGATACTTCTGTCAATCTTGATAATATCGGGATGAATCAAAATCAGCCGCTCAATATTAGAATGCTCGCTCCCAAAATCATCCACCACAATGAGAAAACCACTGTCTCGTTGCTGACGAACAAAGCCAATTAATTCCTGGGCAGATCGAGCCTCTGACTCAATGAATTCCAATCCAATAACATTGGGATTAAAGCCCAACTGCTCCGTTAAATTAGGTAATAAAAGATTATCAGTAGTTCCCTGCATGATACAGTTTGTATGAATATTCATGAATAAAAGGGAATCTCTTTCGTATTTTTTGAATGTTTGTAAGGCTAACTGCTGACAAAGCTGATCAAATTCTCGTGTCAGCTGGAGAGAGTCTGTAAAAGCAAATAATTCTGCTGGCGAAACTAAGGCTCCACTTTCCTTATCACGTCCACGCACCAAGGCCTCATAAGCAAAAACCTTTCCTGTCTTAATGCAAATAATGGGCTGGAAAAATGGAGTTATTTCAATGTCTTCCAGAATACTTTCAATTTTGCTGTATTCTGTTGATACACTTGTAGACTTCATATAAAAGCCTTACCTGCCCTTTTCTCTATAATTTTTAAAACTCTCCACTAGTATGACTACCCTTTAGTATAGCATTTTCTGAAAAGAAAAAAAAGGGGAGAAGCCTTGAGGAAGGATATATCAAAATTCATAATTGATATTCCATCCTTCTTCTCCCCTACCTTAGATTATTTATTCAAAATAAATTCAACTCTACGGTTTTTCCACCAGTTGTCTCTATCACCCTGGGGCACAACGGGATTACGTCCTCCCATTCCCACTGTAGACAAACGATGGGATGATACACCAAATTCCACCAGCATCCTCCGTACCGTCTCTGCACGAGCCTCTGACAGGGGAACTAAGGGAATATTTCCATTAGCAGTAGATGTTTCCTCTGCCTCGGTACCAGTTACATTGTTGGCGTGGCCTTCAATACGAACAGTGTAATCTTTAAACTTGTTCAAGATTTCAGCAATACGCTTCAGAACTCGTATATTATTATCAATAACAGACTGCTCCAAGCCCTTTTGAGGATCCTCATCCTTGCCAACAAAGTCAGCTTTATCACTACGGAATATGATGGAAGGAACCTGCATTTTAAGCACATCACCTATTTTTAAGACAAGAACATCCACAGAAATAATTCCTGCTACCTCAGAGGACATTCCTAACTCATCAGAAACAGAGAACACAAAGGGATAATCAGTGGCAGACTGAACCAACTCACCGTTATTTCCTCGTCCATCCCATACAAGCCGTTCAGTGACAGTGCCAGAACCTGTGCGAGACCAGAATACCTTGCCATTTTCAGGATCATATACCTGGAAGGACCAGCTCTTAAAGGGTACTGCAGATACAGCTCCTAATGCAATATACAAGTCGTCATCAACACCGTCATTGTCTGGACTAAAGTACTCTGGTGCAGTGCGAACAGATAGCTGAGGCGGTGTAACAGAGCTAACAAAGGGAGAAGTTGTAGCAGTCAGCACAGTACCCTTTGCATAGTTGACAGTAATATTTCCTGTTAAACTACCTTCCACAGGAATAGCTGCAGCAGATAATCCATCCCACACAATGGTAGAAGGAACATCCTTGTAGTCATCCTGATTCCAGGAACGAACTACAGCCCCAGCAGCATTTTTAATGTCAAAGTGCCAAGAATCGATTCCCTCTGTTAAAGTAAGACGAATAGTAAACTTCTGTTGATCCTTAAAGCCATCTCCATTGGGAGAGAGGGTACTTTGGTCAGCAGTGAGATAAATTTTTCCTTGGCGAGTATCTACCTGTAATCCAGTAATAGAAGCTACAGCCTTATTTCCCGCTGCATCTTGGGATGAAATAGTCAGCCTGTAGCTGCCGTCTGATACAAAGTTACCAGAATCGTTTGTACCATCCCATTGGAAGCTTTGAACCTGTCCTTCCCACACAAGTTCTTGCACCAAGGCTCCCTTGTCACTTTCAATGCGACCAACCCACTTTTCCTCTGAACTAGATTCTGCAGTGAAATCAACAATATCTTTGTTTCCATCTCCGTCTGGAGAAAACAAAAGATAAGGAGTAGACACTGTTATCTCTGGGGCAAGGGTATCCATGGTAAAGGGCTGAGAAAGAATCTTTGCCATGCTACCATTTTTAGATATGGTTTCTAAAACAGCAGAATAGGCACCATCCTCACAGCGTTCACCGTTGTCTGCCAAGCCATTCCAAGAAATCCGAGAAGGCAGGGAACCTGTTCCCGCAAAGGTTTTTACGGTAACACCTGTAGCATCCTTAATTTGAAGCTCATAGGAGGCGATGCCACTATCAGATTTGATTACTGGAGTCAAAACAACAGCATCCTGCACTCCATCCCCATTAGGAGAGAAGTCGGAGGGTTGTACGGTGAGAATAACCTCTGTGGTTCCAGTATTTAATTCAAAGGCTTGAGAAATAGTCTGCCCCTTATTTCCAGCCTGGTCAGTGGATGAAAGACGATAGGTATAGTTACCATCATTACAAAGGCGTCCCTGACTATCCAAGCCCTCCCACAAGAAGGATTCTGAGGGGTGTCCTCCAAAGGAATAGCTTCGCACTACCCTTCCTGTCTCATCTACAATCTCACCCTTCCATTCCTTTTCTAGAGAAGCCTCTTGATAAATCTTCAAGGTATCAAGACGACCATCGCCATCAGGGGAGAAAATAGTTGAATCAGAACGAACTGCTGCAGAGGGAGCCTCTGTATCTACAACAAAAAAGGGAGAACGTAGGATAGGTGTCTCATAGCCATTAGAATAGCCTGCAGAAACAATTGCTTGATAAGAACCGTCTGCTAAAACCTTGCCATTGCCATCAGTTCCATCAAAGAGAAGCACTACAGGAGGATTATCCTCTCCAGAAAAGGTTCTTACAACAGAACCTGTGGTACTGGCAATATCAATCTTCCAATGAACAAGACGATTTCCACTAGCACCATTTTTACCACTGCCAACAGGAATGGTAACGTCAAACAGCATGGTATCCTGAATCGTATCCCCATTAGGAGAAAAATAACGACTCCCATTAATAAGAATATTTGTACTGGGTTTTTCAGCAGAATAAATGATATTGGTAATTTGGGTTAGAGGGGCTGTATTTCCTGCCAAGTCTGTAGCAGTAATGTTGTAGATATACACGCCATCAGTGACAGGAGCTCCATCATCGTCACGACCATCCCAAGAAAATGATTCTGGACCATTGGCCTTCCAAGTAAGAGTACGCACCGCAGCTCCAGCAGTATCTAAGAAGCTTCCTGTCCATACCTCCTCCTGTGAACCAAATTGCTCCACATTAAATTCCAGCTTGCGACCTTCACCAAAAATCTTGTCATCATCGGAAATAGGCTGGGCAAGATTAACAACTGGAGGCGTATTATCCACCACTACTTCATATTTTTTTGTAGTACTTACATTTCCATTGTCATCAGTGGCAGTAATGTAGTAAAAATAGATTCCATCAGGAGCAATTTCTCCAGAATCCAACGAACCATCCCAAATTACAGAGCCTGGAACATCAACTCCCTTCTTTTCAGAAAAGAGCCTGCTAAAAAAGTTCTTAACCGTTGTTTTTTCAGGATGACTTATTTTATTGCCGATTCTACGAACAATATCGTTGGACTGGTTTTCAACGATAAACTGCCATTCCTTGATGTAGCGTTTATCGGTGATAGACATAGGAACCTCTAGCTGATCCTGAACACCGTCACTATTGGGAGAGATATAAATCCTACCTTTCTGGGAAAAGACAGGAAAACTCATTCCTAAAACCACGCAAAGAAAAAATACAAAACTACGATTTCCCTTCATCATCTCTCCTTTACTCCTCACCCCATAACTGAATTTTTGGAGCATCTGTGTCTCGTAAACCTAAATTAATAGCAGCACCAGCAGAAATAGCAGTTACATCCTGATAAAGCCTTTGCCAAGCACCACTGACGGTTACTTCACTTTGCTGCCAGCCCTTTTCAAGCATAAACTGGTTTTCCTTTGTATTAATGCCAAATCGCACCGTCAAACCAATGACAGGTAGCAAGTTATAATTTTTGTCAACCGTATCACGTGCATTAAACTGCCAACCACTCTTTATAGTAATAACCTTGGCAATACGGAGCTGAAGTCCCGCATCAAATACAATATTCATAAACATAGGAACGGACAGGTCTGCAGAAAATCCTGCTGCCACATTGTCATTAGCAACGGAAAATAGAGTACCTGCAATTCCTACCTTAGGAGTTGCAATATTAGGCATACCGATATCATAGGGGATTCCTAAATTAGTAATAGCTGCTGCAAGACGAAAATCCTTCAAGAAATGCCAATTTCCCCAGTGATAGACCAAGCCCAAGTCAAGGGCAAGATGCCAGTCAGTACCCTCTGCCCAGCGAGTACCAGCACTTATACTAAAGCCAGCGTACAATCGCTCCGTAATATCCTTAGAAAAACCGCCCCGCAGATTCAATAAATTGCCGTATTTAAGCTTGCCTACATCACAGAAAATCCCATCAAGAATACCTGTAAATACTCCCCAGCGACTGGGAATCAACAGGGCAATTTGAGCTCCAGAACCAAAGCCTTCATTATATTCCGAGCTAAAAAGTGCAGTATAGCCTAAATTCAGCATAACTCTTTGGTCATTGGCAGTCAAAGCGGGATTATTCACTATGGAGCTAGGACCAGAGGTATAAAAACCACCACCAGCTACAGAACCTGCACTAGACAATAACTCAGGATTTGTCAGCCGAAAGGCATAATCCCCACCGACAATAAAATCTATAGAAAATGCACAAGAAAGAGACAACACCATAGCGGCTATACAAAGAAATCTCTTCATAATTCCTCCAATAAAAAATTTGTATACTACATATCAATAACAAATAGGTTTTCCCCAAGAAACAGGTTTTTACCATTATTCTTTGTTCTCTGTCCTGATTTTCGGAGACTTTCAAGGGGCTTTATATAAAAAATTTAATTGTTATGGATTTGCAGCTCGACGGAAGCAGGATTTACCAGCATGCTTTGCCTGATACAAGGCCTTATCTGCGGCAGTATACAATTCCTTAAAGGTAGCACCATTAACAGGAGCTATTGCCACTCCAGCAGAAGCAGAAATTGTTACCGACTTATCATCCTGGGAATAGGTTAACCGTAAGTTCTCCATGAGATGCTGAAGTTTTGGCTCAAGCACATCATAGCTGATATTTTTTAGGAAAACCACAAATTCATCTCCACCAAGACGACACACCACATCCTCTCGGCGGAAGAAATTTGTTAGAATAGAGGCTACATCCTGTAGAGCCTTATCTCCTGTCTTGTGGAGTAAGGTATCGTTCAAAACCTTAAAATTATCAAGATCCAAGATTACAAAGGCATGATTTCCTGCTGTGGCATGAGTATTCAAATGGAGGAACACGTTGATAATATCTGTGGCAGTACTACGATTGTACAAGCCAGTAAGACTATCTCGCTCGGCCTTTGTTTTGAGCGCCACCTCCATCTGCTTTTTCTCATCAATATTTCGAAGGATGAAGTATACTACAATTCGCTTGGCTGTATCACCAACCTCCATGTGAATATCGCACTGGAACCAGCGGATTTTTCCACTTTTATCCTTGGCCTTATATTCCTGAGAAATACGAGCAATACCTTGGGTATAAAGCCCCAGAAGATTGTCCACATCAACAATACGAGTTAGACGTTCTTGATAATCCTCATCCACTGAATCATGAATATAGACTTCCATAAGGTGGGAAAAAGGTATAGTACACTCAGGCAATCCCAAAGATTGGGAACAATATACCACCTTATCCTCGCTTAAATCAGCTTGAATAAAACCTTCAATATCAGAAAAAAGCTTTTCCCGTAGCTGGTATTCCTTGTTCATCTCCATCTTCATCTTTTTGCGAATGAAGAAAAAGAAAATCAGACAGAGAAGCACCAAGGGAATAATAACTCGAATCAAAAGCATATTGATATTGTCATCGAGCAATACTGCAATATGCTGATTAATTTCATCCTTGGACACAAGCACTACCGTATACCAGTTATTCATAGAAAGCGGACAGAAGCACAACATATATTCCTTACCAGCAATAATGGCCTCTGTTTGTACCGTCAAGTTTTCTGCCAACTGGCGACGAATAGCTTCTGGCTTCTGCTCTTTACCAGAATCCTCTAGCTCATCAAAAATTGTGTTATAATTCCATGCATTTGGATGCTTGTGATCACGAAGAATAAAAGAACCAGTATTATCCACTACAAAAACAAGATAGCTTCCCATTTCAAAGCGGGAATCCTCATAGCCTTGAAACTCACTTAAAGCAATGGCTCCATGGACAATTCCCACCACCTGGTTTTCCCGATTCATAATGGGAACTGCCACCACAAAGATTTGCTTAGAACTTACCAAGGAATCCTGAGCATCAGTAATAACAGCCCTTCCTGCCAGCAAGTCCTTCCAGTAGGGTCTTCCTGAAATATCGATAATATATTCAGTTACTCCATCAGTAGACCATACCCTTCCGTCCAAGGAAGATAGGCCCAGATGAAGGAATTCCTGTCGTGACACAATGGCATTCAGTCGTTCACGAACAGTTTCCCAAGGAATATCTTTTAAAAGAATAAGGTCTGAAAGACCATGGAGAGTACTTAAATATCCCTCCAGCTTAACGTCCATATAGCTGCTAGTAAATTGGGAAAGATCTAATAAGCTTTCTTCTTGAATTGTGGCTTCCTTGTTTTGAAGCTCACGGTAAAAATTTAAAATAGAAAGAAGAATAAAGGCACAGGCCAAAATAAAGAGGGCAAAAACTACTCCGAACATTCTTTTTTTGACAAATTTCATGATAACAGTCCTTATCTATATT
>JAGCMR010000201.1 GCA_017646305.1 Spirochaetaceae bacterium | reverse complement strand
CACATGGCTGCAAAGCAAATTCTTTCAAGATTTCGTTCCCAATTCGGTATCTTTGCTAAATATAAAAATTCAAATGCCGATATTTACAGGGTATGGAACCTTCGGACTCCGTACATTCTGGAACGTAAACTAGAAAGGATTGTGACAAGATGGAACAAAAGAAAATATTGTGGATTATTGCAAGTGTAGGCGTTTTTCTCTTGGTGGTCATGGGGGCTGCCCTCATTATTAATCGACCGGCCCAAGGAGTGGAGCCTACGTTGTCATCTCTTCAATCTAATAATGATACTTGGGTAATGCCTCCTATAAATATACCTCCAGCACAGGCTACTGATTCCTTCCAGACTGAAGGCGAGTTGCTGGAAGGTGCTCTGGCAGGTGATGGTACAGCTGCCAATTCAGTACAGGAAAATACAGTAGATTCTATGACGGTTTATTCTGGTACCACCAATGTATATGGTTTGTCAGATACAACCACCATCGATTTAAATAGCATTAAGGAAGCAGTTCAGCAGGCTACTGTTACTGCTACCAATCAGGCTGGGGCTACTGCAGTGGCTTCTAAGGCAACCACTTCTGCTAAAGCTCCTGCCAGTGAGGCTACAAAACCTGCTCCTGCAGAACAACGTTCTACCTCAAAGGCTACAACAAACAAGGCTACAACAAACAAGGCGGTAACAAGTTCTACCAACAAAGTGGTAGATCAGTACTGGGTTCAGGTAGCTTCTGTTACCAACAAGAACAATGCAGAAAATGCTCGTGCTGCCTTGGCTGCCAATAAGATTGAAAGTGAAATTTTTACCCACAAGGCTGATAATGGTACCTTGTACTATCGTTTGCGCGTTGGACCTTACACAACAAAGACAGAAGCAGAGTATTGGAAGGGTCGTATTGCTTTGATTGATGAATTTGCTGATACAGAAAGCTATATCACCAATACTGCTGCAAAGAAATAATAATTACAATTCTAGTGCAGATTAACCTGTGCTCATAATTTTCTCCTCTTTGGGGCTACCTTCACGGGTAGTCCCTTTTTTTTATTTTTTTTCCAAAAAAGTGTCAAAAAATCGAAGTTCTTGATGCTAATAAATATGTATGGAAAAAACACTTCTTTCTTTTGTAATAATGCTGACATGGAGCTTTGGGATTTTCCCTGGAAATCAAGTGCTTTTTGCTCAGTCTACTTATTCTGGAAGCTCCAGGGTGGAACAAGACCTTTCTAGTGAAGGTGGAGGAAGCTTGGAATTCAGTCTTCCCTATGGTTACACAGCCTTTATTCCAGGTGTGACAGCAAAGCTTTCTCTTCCTTTAGAAATTCATCCTTGGCAAAATCCCAGATTTCAAGATGTGCCTGTGGGACTAAAGCTGTATTGGAGTAATCGGCTACAGATCTACGGTGGGAATTTAAGCTTTGGTGGCTCTACCTCCTTATTTACCACTGCCGCCCCATCTATGACGGTAAACCCTCTGGCAGCTTTTTCCTTTCCAGCTGCAACTGTTACTGTGGGATTACCAGGATCAGCAGGTGGCTCTGAAACTTATAGTGGGGCAGTGATAGCCAGCTTAGGTGATGGGTTTGCCAAAAACAGGATAAGCTTGTGGGCTACAGGCTCCCAGCAGAAGCGGTTTTTTGGTGGAGTGGCTGTTCCTGTCAATATAGGTGATGTTCAGCTTCATTTTTCTTCAGCTCTTGGAATTTGGTTTTTGGAAGAAAAGCTCCTTGATCTTGATGATAGCTGGTATGAAAATTTTCTTCCCTATGATGGAATTTGGCTTAGGGGACTTGCTCTGGAGGGAAGACTTACCTGGAATTGGCTTAAGCTTTATGGTGGAGCTGTGGTGGCAGAACAACCCTGGGGAGGATTTGGCTATTGGGGAAGAGTGCGATTCTCAATAGATTTTCCCTTTAACTCCTTGCCGCTACAGGTGCTGGGAGGTCTTTCTGGTGGGCTGCCAGATTCCATTACCGCCAGTGGCTCTAAGTTGAGGGAAAGCTTTCAATCGTATATTAATCCGCAGTTTACTTGGGATTTACGGGAAAAAGTTGCAGGGCTTAAGCTGAGAGTTGGACTAGGCTTTGGAGCAAACTTGAAAAATACAGATGAGATGCAACCGCAGCTTTTTTCTGACGGTAAACTTCGTGGTGGAGTGGAAATGCTCTTTCCTCAGTGGCGATTACAGCTAGTGGGAGAGTGGCTTGGGATTCGGCTCAGTAATCAATCACTGAAAGCTAGTTTACGGAGTCAGGAAAAATATGGTGGGACTGCAAAATTCTCCTTGAACAAGGTGATTCCTCACTTTACCTTAGGACTAGAGGCTACAGGTCATTATGAAAAAGGTGGTAGTCTTAATAAGGATAAGATTGTGGTGGCTAGTGGCCTAGAATTACATCCTCAAGGGAGTGAAAATACACCTTGGTTTTCCCTTGTTCCAGAGCTTTCCGCCTCCACAGAAATAAGCTTTTATCGGATGAATGGGTTTGATTCAGCTACTACGGAGGCAAAAGCCAGTTGGAGCATGGATTTTACCTCCATAAAGGTGGGAATCTGGGTGGCGTTGGAATT
>JAGCMR010000200.1 GCA_017646305.1 Spirochaetaceae bacterium | reverse complement strand
TATTGCTCCTGACCTTTTTCACGACAACGGAACAGGAGGATAATATAACCACCAAGCAACAGCGTAAAATCCTTAATGAGCATTTGAAAATAAATAATCTCTAGATACTCATTATTTCCTCGAAGCTGCAAAAGAGTGGTGGTGGATAGTCGTGTTACAAGTAAAAAGGTTATTGATGCTGCATACATATAAGATACCAGCATAAGATTTTCTTCCATCTTGTAGGTGATAGAACGTAATTCCCTCAAGGGTATAAATCGTATCAGCAAAATCACCACACTAGATGCAATGATGGTAACAAGAGAAAAAATAAAGACACGATAATCGATAGCAGAAAGATAGCTAGGCAAATCTGGCCACAGCAAACCCGTAGCAGCAATGATAAGGCTATAGATACCGCAATAGTTAATGAGAAAGGATCCAAGGACAAATATATATATCCGGAAAGGATTCTTTGAAATGCAAAATAATTCTAGCACTATAGTTACAGGAACAAAGAACATTACCACGTGAGGCAAATTTCTATCCACCATGGTTTCCACCACTGCAGCAACAGTTCCATTCAATACCCCAAAGAGCAAGGGGAAAATGATGCTAGATTTTACATTGTCTACAAATTTTCTCACAAACTGGAAGGAAATGAAGGTAAAAAAAAGTGATGAGAAAAAAAGCCAATACAGGCTTGACAATATCTCTACAATAACTTTAACAAAAGTATCCAAAAATAAATCTCTCCCACAATCATAGTATAATCATTTTATTTTCAAATGTCTATTTCTTCTCATTGATTATTGACGAAATAGTGATTTTCATTAGAATACCAACCATAGCAGTAACGGAATCCAGTGTGAATCTGGAGCGGTCCCGCCACTGTAAGCAGAAAAGTGACACAAATGCCATTGCCCCACAGGTGAGAAGGCGTGTTACAGGTGCAGTTTTACAAACCCACAATCTGCAAGCCAGGAGACGACTGTTAAATCTCACACTTTTCATACCTTCCCGAGGAGGATTGTATGGCTACTAGAAATTTATTCTCAGCCCTAGTTACAGTATTCACACAGAATTTTATTGCACCACCCCCATGATGAATGGAAAAATTTTCCCATTCAAATTAATGCAATTTACAAGGAGTGCAATATGAAGCGTTTTGTTTTACCAGTAATTATTTTAGTTTTTCTTTTTTGTTCTTGCGGCCAGAACACAGGTTCTGGAGTATCCACCATTACCGATGAGCCTAAAACCTGGGTTTATCTTAATGGCTATGAGTACAAGTCTGATTATTCAGAAACCCTTACTTTTTCCTGCCCATCTACTGATGTTACGAGTTACACCATAACTTACAATGGTGTCCCTTCTCAGGTTCTTGAGTACAAGATGCTAGATGACGGAAATGGGGTAAACCTTCTTGTTAAGAATACTAATCACAAGAACTATTCACCCTCACAACATCCAGATTACAACGACTCTACAACTGAATCCCATGAGTGTTATTCTTTGATGTGGTTGGGGGAGGTGTCCGAATCTTCCTTAAAAATGGCCTCATTTTACCTACCCATAGAAGGGAAAGGGACAGCATGTTTTAAAAATGAAGCTGATGCCAAAGAACAGCTAGATACCTTCTTTGTAACTCTCAAAACTGACTTTAGACGTTAATTTTACGGTGATACGGGGGAAGCCTTGAGCTTCCCCTCTTTATTAAAGAGGCTATTCCATGAACAGCAAGTTTTTTTTTCTTATTCGGTGTTTGATTTTTTTCTTTGTGTCATTTTCCTTCCCACTCCCTGCAGAAAGCTGGTACTGGTGGCTCGATGATGATTTTAACATGGGATCTGGTAGGCAGATTATCTATGAAAATTCTAAAAATAAACTGCAGGATAAAACTCCATCAACAGACTCATCCCAAGAACCCGCCCAAGATGTGCCATCCTATCACCCTTCTCAGGAAGCACCACAAGCACAAGAGGAAGTTCCTGCTCCGTCAAAATCCACCCCCAAGAAAAAATCTCAGCCAACTCAAACCAGTCCACGGGCTGATTTTTACACCGATGTACGATCATTTTTAGAGCACAAAGGATTCTCCTTCTCCTACAGCAACGACAACCTTTCTTACGAAGGTGTTTCCGACAATCACATTCGAGTATACATTGATGATGTTCTGGCAACGGACAGAAACTGGGGCTGGTTCGACTGGTCTACCTTGAACATGTCCCTAGTTGACCGCATTGAAATCGATCCCAACACACCCTACGGAATCTGTCTGTACATTTACACCAAAACAACGGAAGGTGCTCGATTCACACTGTATTCCAAATCTTTCCGTGACTCCGTAAACGATACATTTGGAGCTTCCTTGGCTGCAGGAAAAACTTTCTCTTTTGGTGTTGGAGACAAGGCTTCCACCCTGGCAGTGAGAGCAGATGCTTCTTGGCAAGATTCAGATGGAAACTTTGGGACTCATGCAATGAGACCATTTTTAGGGTGGGTTCCCTACACAGACAAGCGGGAAGGATTCGATGCGACCTTAATGACTGCAGGATTTCGTTCGGACTGGAGCTCAGCTCTTTTAGATGCCTCCCTGAG
>JAGCMR010000199.1 GCA_017646305.1 Spirochaetaceae bacterium | reverse complement strand
TAGATTCCAGCCCATTCCCAGCGACCGTGAATTTCTGGGTCAATGGGAAAGTTTACCTTGCGGAAATAGAGATACCAGACGGAAACATAGTTGTTCCAGCCCCAAGTCCGAAGATAGGCTTCGTTGGGGTTGGAGGCTTCGTCCAGCTCTGCATTGTAGCGGATTCTGTTTCCACGCATAAAGCCCTGCATAGAAAAGTCTTCCTGGCTGTTGGTGTCGTACATGTCCTGTCTCCAAGACATGGCAAAAAAATTTACCTTTGATTTGTACTTGTCCAAAGATCTGTAGTTGTAGTTGGTAATAGCCTGTTTTACTGCTTTTTCCAGTGCGTCTAGGCTTTCAAAGGTCCAGTCTTTTGGGGAGTCGTTAAAGTCTACCAATCGTTGGGCATTTGTGTAGGCATTGGGCTCTCCCGTAATCTGGATGGTGGAGGCATCCTCTTGGGCCAAAAAGTCCGAATAGGATTTTAACGCCAAGTCCCATTCTCCCTCGTTTTCATATTCTACTGCCAGCCGATAGTACAGCTCCGTTGTGTTTACTAGCTGAGGAAATCGTTCAATAATTTCGGTAAAGTAGCTGATTCGGTGGGTAGAATCCTGGCTAATTTGAATGAGGTTTTGCAGGCATAAAAAGTGAATGGACTGCCCTTGTACCTCTAGATCCTGGCAGGTGTTGATGATTCTATCAAAATAGTATTCTGCCATGGGCTTTGCTTCCAGCTGCATGTACACGTAGGCTGTCATCAAAAGCCAGTAGGCGTTATACGTATCCCCAGGATTTTCTTCCACATAGCTAGTAAGAAAGATAACGAGTTGATTGTATTCTTCTGCTGCCAAAAGGTTGTTAGCAATGCGGTTAATGATGGTATATTTACTTTCAGGGGGCAAATCTTGTTGCTCCAAAATACCGTAAAGCTGTTGTTGTGTTTCAGAAAAAGAGGTGGCTGAGTCGCATCCAGCCATACAAAAAACTGCAAACAAGCCGAATAAAATCTTTGCAGTGAACAGGACAATGGTTCGTGGCATTTTTTTATTCTATCATGGTCATAGGTTATTGGCAAGACTGCTATCATAGTGTATTCTATGGTGAAATTATGTATCCAAGGAGGCAGAAGGTTATGGCCGAGCAACAGAATCTGAATAAACAGAAGCAAAAAACTTCCTTTAGTCTGCTATTGGGTACAGGTATTGCCTTTGTATTGCTAGGCTTTGTGTTATTGGCAGCATTGGCTGTAGACATTGAGCTTAAGCTGTCTGCCTTTCGGTATTTGATTTGGGCTGTTTTAGGCGGAGGCATTCTTTTTGTGTCCTTGATTAAAGTACAGAAAAAATCCATGGTTTTTACTGGTCTCTTTCTGCTACTGAACGGTATCCTCTTTTTCTTTATCGATACGAAATTCCTTCCCTATTCCTTAGATGCTTTATGGCCTATAACGGTGATTATCGGGGGATTTTCCTTATTTGTTTCTGGATTCTATGTAGATAGGAGCGTTAAAACCTCTCAACTGATTCCCTCTATAGCTTTGGTTTTGTTGGGGATTCTTTGCATGTTATTTTCCTTGGACATTATCCAAGAGCCCTTCCTGCGGCTGGCAAGTCGTTGGTGGCCTTTGGTTTTGATTGCTGCTGGCTTTTGTCTTGTGGTTTTATTCTTTGTCTGGAACACCAATAAAATTCAGCTAGAAGATGTAGATGATGACTTTACTGATTTGGACGACATAAATTGATGTTCCTATCCGTTCGATTTACTTTTTCTTGCAGTATAGCTGGGCTTTTTTTCTTGTTTTTTCTTACCTCCTGTGGAAGTACCTCTACTCCGGAAGAGCCTCTTATAGATACTTCTGCTGCCACACCTTTGTTCGTACCAGAAATTCAAGATCAGGGATTCTTTGCTTTTTCTGATAAAAGTATTATGCAGGATATGGAAATAGGTTCTCCTACTTCCATTCGTCGTGCAGCATCAAAACTTAGAAATCCTTCCACTCAAAGTGAAAAAATAATTTTAGCCGTTGCCTCATCTCTTATGTCCATTGTGTGGCCTTCAGAGCAAAATGGTATTTCCATTCCCTCCGATATAGAAGCAAATGCCTACACAGGGGCAATCGATTCTGCAAAAATGGGCATTTACGATGTAAATACTGGAAACACTGACTTTTTTACCATGGTGCTTCCCTCCTTGGTATTGCTTACGTCAAACAGTCAGACAGAATATTATAATCAATCTCTTGCCACGCTTTCTGCTGCCTTGGAACTTCGTCCTGATTCTGTTTTGGTACATTACCTTTTAGGAACCCTGTACCAAAAAATGGGAGATTTGAATTCCAGCCTCAGAATGTATGAAAAGGCTGCATCGCTGGCGGAAAATTGCTTGGAGACAAATTATGCCTTTGCCCAGGTGTTGTATTTACAAGGAAGGTATGAAGAAGCTCAAGAAGTTGCTAGTAGAATGTTAATCTCATTCCCTGGTAATTTAAAGCTTTTAAAGCTTCTTTCTCAGATTGCATCCAAAAGGGGCAATTATGCTCTGGCAGAAAGCTATATTAACCAGGTGCTGCAGCAGGAGCCAGGAAATTCTCAGTTCCTGTTGTTGCGGGTGGAAGTTTTGATGGACCAGGGAAATTACGTAAAGGCTGTTTCCTTCTTGGACATTTATGCTCGGGTGGAGAAGGTTTCTAAGGATTATCTTTTGTTGCGGTCTCGCATTCAGAATGAATGGAATAAAAATCCTGTTGCTGCTGCCGCCACGGTGGAACAGGCACTAGAATTATATCCCAATGATTCTGCGGTAATTCTCGCTGCTGCAAATCTTGCTGCAGTTACAGGTAATCAAGTGCTGGGAAAAACAGCTGGAGAACTGGCGGAGGAAATACTGCTTCGGGAACCAGATAATGATGAGGCTATTTTTATCAGAGCAAAGGATGCTCTGGCCCGAAAGGAGTGGGACACAGCATATACCAATACTTCCCAGCTTGTAAAAAAGGATAATGTAAACCTTGCAAAAAAAATCCTGCATATTCAGTCTTGTCTTGGAGTAAATCGGGTGGGAGAAGCTCAGGCTGAAGTGAGCAATCTATATCAGCAGTATCCTGATTCCGAAGATGTAAAGGAATTATACCTGCGGGTACAAGCTGCTGCGGGGAATAAGGGTGAGGTACGATCTTTAATTGCAAGCTTCTTGCCCAGTGCTTCTTCTCAGCTAAAAAGCTTTTTGTATTACCAAAGAAGCTTGCTTGCTACCAATGATACAGATAAGTTGGCAGATTTACGACAAAGCCTCACGGCTAATCCGAGAAATACAGAGGCTCTGTTTGAGCTGTATCAGTATTATTTTGATCGTAAGGATTACCGAAAGGCTCAGTATTATTTGAAGCAGGTTGTGGCTTTAAATACTAACGATGAAGAAATACTTCGTCTTAATGTTGAATTGGAGGCTCTGCTAAAATAGCAGATTTGAAATTATTCTTATGAGAATATATGCTTAAAGAAGCTAATGTCTCGGAGGTTTTATGGAAAAGTATGTATGCAAGATCTGTGGTTATGTGTATGACCCAGAGGAAGGTGATTCTGATGGAAGAATTGAAGCAGGAACAGCCTTTGATGATATTCCAGATGACTGGGTATGTCCCTTATGTGGGGTAAAGAAAAGTTACTTTGAAGTTGTATCAGAGTAATAAAAAGAGCCATGGCTTGTTAAATTACAAACCATGGCTCTTTACTTAGTAGTTATTAAAAACACAAAAAGCTTTTAGCCTAAAAAATTAAGTCTTAAACTGATTCAATCGGGCAGAAATATCATCAATGGTTAGTCCCATCTTTTCTGAAATATCTGCCAAAATATTTCCTCTGTCGGAAATACGTTGGGCATCTGTATCCATTCCTTCCATGGTGGAAGAAATAGTTTCAGTAGAAGCCTGTAGTCTGCGAATCTCATCTAAAATCTGTCTGTTTTCATTGGTCATTTCTTCAGATGCGGAACGTACCTCAAGTGTACTGTCGTTCAGCAATTTCAATACCTGTCCAATTTGCTGTGAACCAGAGGCTTGTTCATCCATAGCACTCTTCATTTGAGCTACAAGATTATTTGTTTCTTGAATCTGGCTTGATACAGAAGCAAAGACCTGACTTGATTCTTCGGAAACCGTTACTACATCTTCAATAGAGTTATGAATATGGGTTAACTGATTACCAATATTGCGGGATTGTTCAGAGGAGGTTTCTGAAAGCTTACGGATTTCGTCAGCAACAACGCTAAAGCCCTTTCCTGCATCTCCTGCATGGGCGGCCTCAATGGCAGCATTCATAGCCAGCATATTTGTTTGTTCAGCAATGGAGGCAATAACCATATTTGCTTCATGAAGCATTTGAGATTGTCGCTCAATTTCCATAATACGTTGGTTTACGTCATATTGCTTTTCGTTACCAGATTGAATATCAGCAGTAAGGTTTTGGAAGGAAACTGCCATGCGATCCATGGAATTGCTTACATTGTTGATACTTGCAAGCATTTCTTCTACAGCGGCAGAAGCCTCTGTTACCTGGGTAGACTGGGCATTGATTCTGTCCTCCAGTATATGGATATTGGAAGAAAGTTGGTTTACAACACTTGCTGTTTCTGCAACACTGCGAGTTTCCTGAGCAATTTCTCCATTAATCTTTTTGATATCTGCCGCAATCTGTGTAATAGAGGTAGCTGTTTCATAGGAGCTGGCTCTCAGTTCATTTCCAACACTTTCTAGGCGTATTTTTGACAGCTGAACGCCTCCAAGAATATTTTGTACCTTCTCGGTAAAACTATTGAAGCTCTCAGTAAGACCCATTATCTCCTTTAGGGATTTCATCTGGATACGATGAGTTAAGTCGGTGTCACCACTTACCAATTCTTCTGCAGCGGTCTTAAGCTCTTGCAAGGGTCGTACCAGTACGTATTTCAGAATGTAGGAATAGGTGATGGCAGACAAAACAACCATAATGATAAAGGTGATGAGTGTATTGAGGGATAATGATACAAGAGGTCCTTGAAATTCTTTTGCAGGAACAGAGGAAACCATAGTCCAATTTGTTGCTTCCAAGTGAATATAAGAAACGTATACTAATCCAGAATCATTTTTTACATCCACAATTCCAGTTTGATTAGAAGAAATTTGATCTTTAATGGTATACAGGGAGCTGGTTGTTTCTTCTAAAGGATTGTAGGTCAGGATTTTTGCTGGATCTTTGTCTACAATTACCAAACCGTTTTTTTGTAGGAGGATGGTGGATCCTGTTTTTCCAATGGTAATGCCAGTGATTTTTTCTGCCAGCTCTGCAACCTTTACGTTTGCTCCCAAAATGGCTTGCATCTGTCCATCTATCTCAATGGGAACAGCTATAACAACAGCCATTTGGCCATCTGCTCTACCAATAAGGGGATTAGAAATAACGGTACGTTTTACTTCAAGAATCTCCCAAAAATAATCGCGGTCTGCAATACTTCCAGAGGTTCCCAAGGGAGAGTACCAATAGCCTTCCAAGTCACTAACCCAAAAGCTACTGTAGTCTGGCATAAGACCGTTGACACCCAGCATCTTGATAAGATAATCATTAATGGCTTGGGGATCGAGACTTTTCAGGGTGGGGGTATTTGCTAAAATTTCCACTTCAGCTACCTTTTGGTTTAACCAGTCATCTGTTTCTTGGGCAATTAGCTCCGTGGTGCTCATAAGTTGAGTATGGGTCTGGTCAAGAATCATCGCTTTGGAGGAACGATAGTTGATGACCGAAATAGCAAGAAAAAGTAAAGTTGTAGTAATAAGTGTAAGGGTAAGAATCACTGAACGAATACTTTTCACAACAAACCTCCATAGATAGAATCATCTTCCATTATATCAAAGAGAAATTGAAATCGCAAGAATTAATGATAAGGAATTGACCTCTATCATCTCGTGTTTACGAGAAGGAGAAATCGTTAAACATCTTCCTTTGCCACTGGTTTTCTATTTGTAAGAGAATCCAGCCAAAGCTCAAATTCAGAAACCTCTAGGGGCATGGAGAAAATGTATCCTTGAATAATGTCGCAGCTTATTTCTCCCAAGTAGTCAAGCTGCTCTTGGGTTTCAATTCCTTCTGCCACCGTTTTGATTCCCAGCTTTTCTGACATTTCCATAAGGCTTTCCAAAATAGTTTTTGACTTTTCTGTGGAAACATCTAGGAAGAATTGGCGGTCAAACTTAATTGTGTCGATGTCGAATTCCTTTAGTAGACCTAAAGAGGAAAAGCCCACACCAAAGTCATCCAAGGAACAGAGAAAGCCCAGTTGGTGCATTTCTTCCAAGCTCTTTTTTACAGAATTGAATCGGTCTGTCTCAAAGAAGATGGATTCTGTTAATTCAAAGTCAATGATTCCTGGTGGAATATGATAATCCTCTGCCATTTTTGCAAAGGTACTCAAAAATTCTGGGTTATGGAAATAATGCTGACGAGACAGGTTTACAGAAATAGGTATTAATTGACGATTTTGCTTTTGCCAACGATTTATCAGCTGGCATACCTTTTCAAACATGTACAGATCCAGCTGGCAAATTTTTCCGTTGCCCTCAAAGAGAGGAATGAAGTCTGAGGGAAAGATAACTCCCTTTTGGGGATGAAGCCATCGAACTAAGGCTTCTGCTCCACAAACAACTCCCGTTCCCAAATGAACCTTTGGTTGCAGGTAGAGCTTAAAATCTTCGTTTTTCAGAGAGGTTTCAAAAAATAGATCCATTTCCTGATTTTTTAACAGCTTATCGGTAAAGGCTTTTTTATAAAAGACACAGAATTTGTTTTCCTGTACTGCCAGATCATAGGCTAAACGAGCATGGTCTTGGATTAAAATGACCTCATTGTGGGGATGCTCCACAATTTTTGCACCACAGTTAAAGTCTAAGGGATAGGCTGTTTCCCGATGCTTGTTAAAATCATTCAAATCGTTGTGAATTGCTCGCAGTCGTCCCTCTATGGCTTCCAATTGATGTTCCCGCAAGCAGATAAAGAAACGATCCGCATTGTCTCTGCTGGTAAATTCTGCATTTTTGAGATTTTTGGAAATGCAGTTGTGGATGTGCCGCAGGGTTTTGTTTCCAGCTTCCTTGCCATATTGTTCGTTAATGAGTTTAAAGTGCCGTATATTAATCAAAATAATAGAATAGGTATGGGGCCGTGCCTTGGCAACAAGCTCTTGAAAACGGAGCTGGAAGCCCTTGTCGTTTAGCCCATAAGTAACAGGGTCATAGAAGGCAATCTTTTCCATATCCCGCTTGTTCTTTTTGTAAGAGAGGAAGGCGGTGATGGTAATAAGGGCAAATAAGCTGATGGCTAGAACGGAAATGGCAAAGGTAATAACAACATATCTATGAGAGTCTACAGCTATTAATTTTTCTGGAATGAAGGATATGATTCCCCAATCATTGATGTTTAAAGGATTGTAGCTAATGAGGATATTTTCTTGGCTATTGGCATTCTTTACGGTGTATACACCTGCTTGTACCTTGCTAATGTCATTTCGTAATGCTTCTAAGACAAGGCGACTTTCCTCTGTATCTTCAAAAAGGATAAAGTCGTCCAAATGGGTATTGGATGGTAGATGGTCACTGGTGGGGGCTGCAACTACGCTGGTATTACTGTCTATGATACAGCTAATGGTATTATTATCCAAAGCTCTCAGCTGTATTAAATCCTGCAGGGCATTCTTGTGTCGTGTTCCAATTAAAAGTCCTAGGATTCTTCTTCCGTCAAATATTTGTTGGGTATAATAAAGGTTTCCGCTACCATCGTAGGTTATGCAGGAGTGATTGGGATTTTCTGTATCATGAAGTAGATGTAGGTGAGGAAGGTAGATTTCGTGGTAAGGAATACTAAAACGAGAATCTGGGATTTCTTGAGGAATGTCTTCTATACCTACAAAATACAGCTCATTGAATACGCTGAGCTCGGCCTTTCTCTGCAGGAATTCGTCCAATATCTCATTGTTTGCGGTGCTACCAGTTTGTACCAAGGAATCTGCAATCATGTTTATGTTGAGCATTCTGGTGTTGAATTCCTTGTTAATATTAGCTGCATGTTGATAGGTTAAATCGTGGGCAAATTTCTTTGTTCGTTGAGAAATAAAGCCGTTGAGATAGGTGGTATTGAACATTATGATGGAGGAAACAGAGACGAAGATAATTACTGTCAGTACGATGCGTATGTTAAGGAATAGTACAGAACGGTCAATACGAAATTTAAATTTATCCTCAGACATTATAAACCTCAAAACTTACTTTTATTTTATCACTAAAAATAGTAACTGTAAAGTTTGGCATTGACAAAAGAGGGTAATAGCGGGAAAATTGCTGGCATGAGTAAGTACATTATTGTAACTGGCGGTGTTTGTTCTAGCCTTGGCAAGGGAGTGGCGGCTTCTTCTGTTGGAAGCCTTTTGGAGTGTTGTGGTCTCTCTGTAGCCATGATGAAATGCGATCCCTATATCAATGTAGATGCAGGAAATATGAGTCCCTATCAGCACGGTGAGGTATATGTTACCGAAGACGGTGCGGAGACAGATTTGGACTTGGGAACCTATTCCCGCTTTACAAATGTATCTTTGACTAAGCTGAATTCTGTTACCACTGGAAAGGTCTATAACGAGGTAATCAGCAATGAACGAGCTGGTCGTTATAATGGTCGTACCGTACAGGTTATTCCCCACATTACTGACGAAATTAAACGTCGGATTTTGGCGGTGGGAAATCATACGGGAGCCGATGTGGTGATTGTTGAAATTGGTGGCACCGTGGGAGACATTGAGTTGATTCCCTTCTTGGAGGCTGCCCGTCAGCTGATTCGAGAATTAGGCAAGGGAAATGCCCTGTCCTTGTACCTGACCTTAGTACCCATGCTCTTTGGTGGAGAGCTAAAGACAAAGCCCACCCAGCATTCAGTAAAGAAGATGCAGGAAATTGGTATTCAGCCAGATATTCTCTTGTGTCGTTCAGAAAATCCTCTGGATGCGGATTTACGGAAAAAGATTGCCCTGTTCTGCAATGTGGAGCCTTCTGCAGTATTTACTTCCATCGATGTCCATAATACTGTGTACGAGCTTCCTTTGGAATTTCATCGTCAGGGCTTGGATACAAAGATTCTTTCCCGTCTCGGTTTATCTGATCGGAAGGCAGATTTAAGTCCATGGGAAAATTTCTTAAATAAGTTTAATAATCCCAAGGGCAAGGTAACAATTGGCGTTATGGGACGACAAAATTTCCCAGACGATTGTTACAAGTCAGTGCGGGAAGCCCTGTTGCATGCAGCGGTGGCAGGACATAACGTGGGGCTAGAAATCAGAAAGATTGAAGCCGAAAGCTTGGAAGCTACAGAAAATATTGCTCAATTCTTTGAAGGAATTGATGGCCTTTTAATTCCCGATAGCTATGGTCAGCGAGGATTTTTGGGAATGCTAGCTGGTGTTCGCTATGCTCGTGAACATAAGCTTCCGTTCTTGGGAATCAATTTGGGAATGCAGCTTATGGCTATTGAATCAGCTCGAAGCATTTTGGACTGGAAGGATGCAGATTCCACAGAATTTATCCAGAGCACCAGTCATCCAGTTATTAGCCTGCCAGAGGAGCAATCTGGCTTGTCTGCTGCTGGCGTAATGCGTTTAGGTGCTGCTACTATTGCCCTGCAGCCAAATACTCGTTTGGCCACTGTGTATGGTGGAGCTAGCCAGATTTCTGAGCGCCACCGCAGTAAATATGCCTTTGATCCTCGCTACACTCAGGATATGGCTCAGTGTGGTCTTGTGGTAACTGCCAAGGCTCAAGATGGCTTGGTAGAAGCCTTTGAGTGGAAGGAGCATCCTTGGGGAATTGGTGTTCAGTTCCATCCTGAGTTTGCATCTCGTCCCACCAAGCCTCATCCACTGTTTAGTTCCTTTGTGGCGGCAGCTCTCAAGAAATAAATGGGTCGTTTTTTCCTGTTATTTTTGTGGGGAATCTTCCTTTGCTCCTGCTCCTTAACCTATCAGTCTGAGGAGCCAGAGGTAGCTCATATTCCAGAGCTGGTGTTTTCTGATGCTCGGTATATGAGGTATCAGGAGGGAAAGGTTTCCCTCGTCCTTGAGGCTGCTCATTTAGAGCAGTATCAAGAAGATGATGCCCTTTATGGTTCTCAGGTTCATTTTTCAACTTATAATGATGAAGGAATGCTATCAGCAGAAGGGAGTTCGCAGCTCATTTCTGCTGATAGCTCCAGTGAGGTGTATGCTCTGTTGGGGCAGGTGGAAATAAAATCCTTTGAAGAAAATCTTATTCTACAGGCTCAGTCCCTACATTGGAATGGCAAAACAGAGCAGCTTGTAACAGGTGCTTCTGATATCTTGGAAATAAAAAAAGGTACTGCTGAAGGAGAAAGTGATTCTACCAGCATAGAGCTTACTGGAACGGGCTTTTCTGCCAGTAGTGTTACCATGGATTTTCAGTTTACTGGTCCTGTTTCTGGTACAATCTATACCACTACCAAAGGTGTAACTCCATGAAAAAAAGTATTTTAATGCTCCTTCTTTTGGTGAGTCTGTGGGGTTCACTGCTTCTTGCCCAAGAATCATCTCAAGAAACCATTGAATTTAGTGCCCAGAAAATGTCTGGTTCTATGAAACAAGGGCAGGATTATACAAAGCTTTCAGGTGGAGCTAAAATCAAAACAGCTTCCATGGAAATCCAAGCAGATACCATTGAGCTTTACGGTAAGGATTTTCGATTTATTAAAGCAGAAGGTTCTGTGCGGGGAGTGCAGGAGGAGGATGGGCTAGAGTTTTCCTGTGAAACCATGGAATATGATCGAGAAGAAAAGCTTGCTCTTTTTACTGGTGCCGTTGTTTTAGAAGATAAAGAAAACCACGTGGTGGCAAAGGCACAACGAATTGAGTACCGAGAAAAGGATGCCATTGCCATTATGCAAATAGAGGTGGAGCTTACCAAGGATGAGAGTATTTCTACCTGTGCCTTTGCCCTGTACCGCAAGGAGGAAAAGCTTCTGGAAATGACTGGAAATCCTCAGGTGGTACAGGGAAACGATACCTTCCGAGCTCAGGAGATTGTGTTCAACCTTGATACGGAGGAAATTACCCTAGACGGTCGTGTAAAGGGTACGGTAACGGAAGAGGGGGAGGATAAGTCGTGAGTACCCAGTATCAACTGAAACTGAACAGCTTGTATAAATCCTTTGGAAAGAAGCAGGTGGTACGGGGAGTGGATTTTTCCATGACCACTGGAGAGGTGGTGGGCTTGCTGGGCCCCAACGGAGCAGGAAAAACCACCACCTTTTACATGATTGTAGGATTTTATCGCCCCACCATGGGTGAGGTATTTTTGAATGATACCTGTATCACCAAATTTCCCATGTATAAACGAGCTCGAATGGGGATTTCCTATCTTCCTCAAGAAGCCTCTGTATTTAAGAAGTTAACGGTGGAGCAAAATATTTGGGCCGTGCTGGAAACCCGTAGAGATTTGTCCAAGGAAGAAAAGCACTATCACTTGGAGCAGCTCATTGAGGAATTTGACATTGAAAGAATCAGAAAGCAGCCAGCCTATACCCTGTCTGGTGGTGAGCGGCGTCGTACCGAAATAGCTCGTTCCTTGGCCATTGAACCAAGATTCCTGCTACTGGACGAGCCCTTTGCAGGAATTGACCCCATTGCTGTTAGCGATATCAAGACAATGGTACAAAAATTGTCCCAGCGAGGAATTGGAGTGTTGATTACGGACCACAATGTACGAGACACCTTGGAGATTACAGATAGAGCCATTATCATCAGTTCTGGGCAAATTGTGGCCCATGGTTCCCAGCAGGAGATTTTGGAGTCTGAGGTTGCACGAAAAATCTACCTTGGGGAAGAATTTAAAATGTAATTTTTTACAAATATAAGTTGTCGGGAACTTCTTTTTAGAGTATTATTATGAATAGTCTACCTAATAAAATGGGTGGATGAAATATGTTTTTGAGGTCAACAATGAGTGATGAATCTCCTGCTCTCGAGTGGGTTCCTTGGGATAAAAAATATGAAATGGGTATTTCCATGTTGGATAGCCAGAACAAGGAACTTGTTGATTTGTGTAACGCCTTCCGCACTGAAATAATGAAACGTAATCGTGGTGATGGTCCAGACTGGCGGGTTGCCTTAGGGGTTGCCTTAAAGGGTGCGGTTAAATATACAAAGGGTCATTTTGTAGCTCAAGAACGGATGATGCAGCAAATTGATTATCCCAAGTTTCAGCAACATAAACGGTATCATCAAGAATTTGTGGATATGGTGGCCACTACCTTGGAAAATTTCTCCAAGGCCACCATGCAAACAGCCTTTGAATTTTCGGGTAATTTGCGAGAATGGATTATTTCGCACATTGCTCATGACGATCAGGACTTTGCAAAGTATTTCTTTGATCCCAATAGAAAGAAAAGTGTATAACCTCTGTTTTTAACCTAATCTTGGCTATACCAAAAATTTTTGGTATACTTGAGTTTATGGGTGAGAAGAAAAAAAGCGTTTATGACGAGTCTAAAATCCAGACCTTAAGTCCTTTGGAGCATATCCGGCTTCGTTCTGGTATGTACATTGGGCGATTGGGAGACGGTTCCAATCGCAATGATGGTATTTATATCCTGTTAAAAGAAGTAATAGACAATTCCGTTGACGAATTCATTATGGGCAATGGCAATAAGATTGCCATAGATATTGCTGATAACCGAGTAAAGGTGCGGGATTATGGCCGTGGCATTCCCTTGGGAAAGGTGGTGGAATGTGTTTCTGTCATCAATACTGGAGCAAAGTACAATGACGATGTGTTTCAGTTTTCCGTGGGATTAAACGGCGTTGGTACAAAGGCTGTAAATGCACTGTCTTCTTATTTTAAGGTGCTGTCGGTGCGGGGAGGAAAGTGTGCCGAAGCGGTGTTCCAGCGGGGAAAACTGATTTCTCAGCGGAATGGGAAAACAAAGCCAGAGGTGGCAGATGGCACCTACATCGAATTTGAGCCTGACACAGAGATTTTCGGTCAGTACCAGTTTAAGATGGAGTTTGTAGAAAAGCGGCTATGGAATTACGCCTACTTGAACTCAGGCTTAAAGCTGGTATGCAATGGCCAAGAATATGTCAGCAACAACGGATTATTGGATTTGCTTAATAGCGAGGTGGACGAAACCTCTCTCTATCCCTTGGGATATTACAAGGGAGAACGGTTGGAATTTGCCGTAACTCACTCCAATGCCTACGGAGAAACCTATTTTTCCTTTGTAAACGGACAGGAAACCTCCGACGGAGGAACCCATCTTTCGGCCTTTAAGGAAGGCTTTCTGAAAGGGGTAAACGAATTTTTCAAAAAGCAGTATAAAAG
>JAGCMR010000198.1 GCA_017646305.1 Spirochaetaceae bacterium | reverse complement strand
GATGCCTATGAAACGGGATACAATTTGTTTTCTACAAATAAACCTGCAGAAGCAATTCCCTACCTGGAAACAGCCTTGAATGATTTGGCGGTGTCTCCTTCGGTATATATTTATTTAGGAATTGCCTACTATCAGACGGGAAAATATCCTGAATCTCTAGATGTCTTTAAGCGAGGCTTATCTGCTTCTGGGACAAATAAACGAATCATTGCCTTTAATGCAGGAAATTCTGCCTATGCTATGAGAGATTATGCTACAGCAGAGGAAATGTTTTCCCTCGCCTCTGTGGCAGATCCAGGCTATGCAGCTCCTGTGTTGAACAGGGCAAATGCTCGTCTTTCCCAAGATAAGTTGCAGGGTGCCTTGGAGGATTATCAACGATACCTTGTACTTGATCCCTACAGTAGTCAGCGCACTGAGGTTGAAGCAATTATCAGGGCATTGCAGGGTGAGATAGTGTATCGTGAACAGGAAAAAGAACGTCTTGTCCAAGAAGAACAGCGTATGAAGGAAGAAGAAGCCCGCATTCAGGCTGAAAATCAACGTATTGCTGAAGAAAAGGCTGAGGCTGCTCGTAAGGAAGCAGAGCGTTTGGCTGCAGAACGGGCGGCAGAGGAAGCTCGATTGGCAGCACAGCGGGAGGCAGAGGCTGAACGTAGACGTCGGTTGCTAGAAGAGGTAGCAGCCTCCTTGCAGGATACAGAGACAACAGGAATGAATGCAGGATCAGAAGGAGTTATTGAATATGAGTATGAATCAGAATTGGACTAATAATACAGAAGAAAAGAAGATGGAGACAAAAAGCAGTAATTCCACTGTAGATTACCGTACTAGTTTAAATAAGAATGCTAGTACCAGTGAAGAAAAGGCTCCTGCTCAGGAAGATGATAAAAAAAAGAAGAAAAAGGGTGTTTTTGTTGCCATTGCTGCCGCTGCTGCTTTGTTGCTTTTGGGAATTGGTGGATTTGGCGTATATTCCGTGGTAAAAAAAGGGAATGCCGCTACTACAGAACGGGATAATACCCTGTCTTTGGTTCAACGGTATCTTGATAGAGGTGAATATGATCGGGCCCTTGATTTACTAGAGGAGCTACTAATTAAAAATGCCAATGATCCAGAAGCCTTGGCTTTGCTAGAAGATATTATGACTCGTATGGCATTGGAAGATCTTTCTGAAGATGGAAACATTGACGAGATTCTTCGCAAGCTGGCAGAGAGTGGTGCCTTAGGTGGTATTGAAGGTCTTGATGGAATCAACGGTATGGAAGATTTGAAGGCTCTTATAGAAGCTGCCAACAGAAATAATGCCACCATGAACGAGATTTTGCGTCAACAGCAGGCTCAAGGAAGAGCTGGAGCGGGAGGAGCCGGATCTGGGGGAGCTGGAGGCTCTGGCAGTGGTTCAAGTGGAAATAGCATCAGTAATATGAGTCAGAATGAGGTTGCCAATCGAGTTGATCAGCTGCTAAAAAATGGCGATTACAAGGGCCTTGAAAATATGGATAACGACGAGTTTGCCAAATTGATGCAGGAGCTTGCTACTGATGGTAGCTTGGAGGGATTGAGCCAAGAGGAAATCGCTAAACGAATTGAAAAGCTCATTCAGGAAGGTGGCTATGAAGGTCTAGAGGGATTGGATAGTTCTGAGCTTGCCAAGCTTGCTAAAAATCTTTCTAAGGATGCTTCTGCAGACAGTTTGGAAGATATGAGTCAGGATGAGATTGCCAATCGAGTTGACCAAATGTTAAAAAATGGCAATTACGATGGTCTTGAAAATATGGATAGCGATGATTTTGCCAAGTTGATGCAGGAGCTTGCTGCTGACGGTAGCTTGGAGGGATTGAGCCAAGAGGAAATCGCTAAACGAATCGAAAAGCTCATTCAGGAAGGGGGCTACGAAGGACTGGAAGGTTTAGATAGCTCCAAGCTTGCAGAACTTGCCAAGAATCTTGCTGAGGATACTGCTTCTGGTGTTGGTGGTTCTAGTTCAAGTATTGCCAAGGCAGAGGCGGAGCGGAAGGCTCAAGCAGCTGCTGAACAGAAACGTCAAGAACAAATTGCCCAGCAAAAGGCTGCCGCAGAGCGAAAAGCTGCGGAAGAAAAGGCCTTGGCAGAAAAGAACAAGGCTATACAGGAGCAGATGAACAATGTAAAGGATGAGATTTCCTTGGGAAAGGCTACTGCCAATTCTGGTGATTACGACAAGGCTATTGAGCATTTTAACAATGCAAAGGATAATTTGCCTCAAGAACAAAAAGCCTTTTCTGCTGAGCAAATGGCAGAGGCTGCCTTGGTAATGAGAAATGCATCTGATGAAATTGCAGAGTCTGGTTCTGGAACCTCAGGTTCTGGATCTAGTTCTAGCACTGCGGACAAGAAAAAGACAGCCGCTGCTGCCACCGATTATGCAAATGCTGCTGTGACTTACGATCCTAAAAACGCTGCTGCTCACTATGTTTTTGGAAAGGGTGCAGAGGATGTGCAGAATTGGCCTACAGCACTGGATGAATACACACAGGCAGTGCAGTCTGACAGTGACAATTACCTGTATTACTATGAACTGGGAAAGGTGCAGTATAGAATGGGTAAGTTTAGCGAGGCCCGAGCTTCCTTTGAAACCTGTTGCAAGTTGAATACTCGTTTTGAAAATGCCCAGTACAATTTAGGTATGACCTTGAATAAACTGGGACGCAGAGATGATGCTATTGCAGCCTATCGTAAGGCTTATTCTATTAATCCACAGTATGATAAGGCCTACCTTGAGGCTGCTCGACTGTTGCAGGATAAGAATGATACCAGTGGAGCTATCACCGCCTATCAGCAGGTAATTCGTATTGATTCATCTAATACAAATGCATTGCGAGAGTTAGGTAATGTGTATGCTTCTGTAGGTCGATATAGTGAGGCTGAGGAGCAATTCCGCAAGGCTCTGGCTTTTTCTGCTGATGATCCGTTGACAAACTACAATCTTTCTACAGCTCTGTATGGTCAGGATAAGCTGAAGGATTCTCTTACTTATGCTCAAAAGGCCTATACCGGAGCTAAAAAGGATAGTAAGATGGATACAGGCAATAAAGTATCCATCATCTATAACTATGCTCTGTTGCTGGATGAAAGTGGTAAAGTGGATGATTCAATTCTTGTGTACCAAGAAGCACTGAAACTAGATGCTCGCCATGTTCGTTCTCTTATTAACTTGGGAAATATTTTCTTGGAGTCTGGAGATGGAGCTTCTGCACTTACCTTTTTGATGAAGGCTGTTGCCCTTGATCCTTCAAACTTCGAAGCAAACAATAATATGGGTAAGGCCTACTTGCAGCAAAAAGATTACCGTACTGCAGTTGATTATTTCCAAACAGCCTTAAAGTTGGATTCTTCTAACAATGATGTTCGGGCAAACCTGGCTCGTGCCTATGCCAGTGCTGAGGATTATGAAAATGCAAAGGTTGTGTATACAGACGTTATCAAGGCTGATAATAAAAACTGGGATGCATATATTGAACTGGGTAAGGTTTGTATGTCCTTGAATGACTCAGAAAATGCAGAAAAATATCTGGTGTATGTACAGGAAAAAAATCCTGGATATCGTTCCAGTGAAATACGAACCTTGTTATCAAGTTTGTAATATGTAAAATGACAATAAAATGGGGCTGTTTGTAGTGTACCTCTGTAATGGGGGTACACTGCAAACAGCCCCATTCTTTTTTACGTGTTAAGGGTTTTCAGGCTCTCTACTTTGTAATCTTCAGGTATATAAAATCAAAAATTACAATGTCCAACCAACAGATATTGTAGGTGCAATAGACAGGAGAATCATATCAGGAGTAAATGATGCAATAAAGTCTGCACCAGCTTCAAAGTAGAGTCCTCTCCAAGCATATCCAGCAATGGAAACACCTGCTGTTGCTGCTGGATATATGGCAGATAGAGGCTCTGAGTACAAATCCTGGGCAAAGGAGAGCATGGTTGCAAGGGCGTAGGTAAGTCCTCCTCCTACACGAGCTTCTACTGTAAGCTTATTTCTGATAATGGGATAACGATAAGTGAAAGCAAGGAAGGAATTGGTTAAATGTGTATTGATACTGTATTCCGATGAACTACCTGTAACAGCATTCCATCTACCATTAACGGAAACACCTAAATATCCTACCCGTTTTTTCAGGAAGATAAAGGTGCCTCGAACATCAAATCCCAGGGGCATGAAATTAGTAAAATAATAGTTTTTAATATTTTCATCATGGACAATAACTAGGGGAGAGTAACCCAGTGACAAGGAAATGTCATACCATTTCATAAACTTAATGGTTATAGGTTGTGCTGATGTAAATCCACCTGGGTTTTCTGCCCTCAATAACCAATTACCTGTATCAAAGGTACGGGGATCAAAAACTACATCTGCACGACGATTGTTATCGTCTCGAATAATTTCTATGGGGCGAATAATTTTCTTTTCATTGAAAAGATAATAATCTGTGTTAAATCTGAGATTAGTTCCAGTAACACGGATTGAAGGATCATAAAGGGTGTCAAGGTAAATCAAGTCAGGAGAAATCCGTTCTATTTCAGGAATATATGCCTTGTTAATTTCGAATTCAGTATATTTTGTTGAAAAGGCTTCTTGACCTAAAAGATTGTAAGATGTAACTGCATAGCGATATTTTTGTGGTTCCCCAGATTCCTTTGCTCGAAGGCATACGGTAATGTGATTTTCTTGGGACTTGTAGATTCCATCTGAAATCAATTCTGGAATACTTCCAAGAATTACATTCGTATGTTCTGCTGGGATTGCATTATTGACAGGAATCCAGGTTTCTGTTGTATCATCAAACATTTCAAGGGTAATTTCATACCATTTGATGTGACTTCCTGCATTCCATTCCAATTTTTGGAAGATCAAGAAATTATCTGATTCATCCTGATGGATGAAGTAGTTTTTTGAATCATCTTCCTGTGCTGCACCAGAAAAGGTAAACAGAAATAAGGCTACAAGCAATAGAACAAGGCTCTTGAGGGAAAAACGTGTTACAAAAGAATAGGGAGTTCTTGTAAAAATATTAATTGCCATATAAATCTCCCGTAGCGTAGGTTGTAATCTCCTCTGTGGGCAATGTTACCACAAAATCACTGGAGGCTGCTTCACCATCTTTTAGTACCATATCTGCTACCCAGTTTCTTGGCTTTGTAGTAGGTAAATATTGCCGTGCTTTAACTGTCCAAGTGTAATGAGCTACGCCAAACTTTGTTAAATCAAGGGTATAGCTCATTGTAGATTGGTTTGGCATGGCTGGAACAATTATGTTCATAACCTCCTCATTTGTGTCGTTATTGAACAAAAGTACCTGATATGCCTCTGCATCTGCTACGGTCTTCCAACTTAACTGTAGACTGGTGGTGGATGAAAGGTATTTTTCATCAAAAACACTGCCATTTTTTGGTTCCATTCCCTGAACTGGTGGAAAGGGGGGCACAGGATGCACTGTAAAGTACCGAGGTGTTATATTACTGATGTCGTAAGAACCTTCTGTTGTGGCAGTAACTGTCCACCAATAGGTTCCTGCTGCAAGAGGTGGCAACTGTTGCTTTGATCCTCTGTATACAATCTCCTGCTCTGGAATAGTCACCGATGCTCCATATTCGGTAGGAAGCTGTGTCTGAAATTTATCCTTTACGACAAATATTTCGTAGTTCTCAATTGGAGAACGAGAGGTAAACTGAATAGTATCTGGATTCATAAAGGCATCCATACCATCATATTCAGCACGGATAGTTGGGTTTTGCAGGGTTACTGGATATATTTTTTTAACTGTAAAGGATGCTTCTGTTAACAAACCAGTAACACGGGTAGACATAGGAGTTTCATTTGCAAAGGCCTGAATAGTCCAGTAATAAGACCCTTCAGGATGTTCATCAAAGGAAATCTCCATTTGTGTATCTTCAGAGAATAAATCCTCTGCAACAGGTTCAGCTCTACTAGTATGGTACACCAATACCTGATAATAGTCTGCTCCAAAAACAGGATTCCATTGCAAGTTCATGGTGCTTTCTGGCCGAGAAATCAATAGTGAACCACTGATAGGGGATAATACTGCTGCTTTGGGAAGCTGAGGAACAACTTCAAACTTCTTTGGTTGAGTTATGATAGCTGTATCCCCATCTCCACTTTTTACTCTCCAATACCAGGTTCCTTCTGGAAGTCGTGATGTATAGCCACTAACTGTATCTGAGGTGTAGTTTGTTTCGTAGGCAATGGTAGAAAAATTGGGAGAATCTGAAATTTGGAATGTAACAGAATCTTCCAAATTGTTCTTCCAGGTAAATCGAATGTCCGTAATACGAGTGTTGGCAATTTTATAGCCTTCTGGAGGGAACAGTGTGTTAAAAATAATTTCTTTGTCAACGGCACGGAAGCTACGAACGGGAGAGGCGGGGGATTTATTTCCCTCTGTATCCACCTGGGCTACATCCCAATACCATTGTCCCATGGAAGGAGGTAAAATTGGGGTATAGTTATCGGTGGTTGTAATGGTTTGTGCAATTGAGGACATATTCTCGTCCCGACTGAGACGAACAATATATTCGTGGGCCTCTGTCTCTCGCTTCCAGGAGAATAGGGGGCCTTGTCCAGTTTCTGTATTTGCAATGTTCACCAATTCTCCTGAAGCAGGATAGATTGGCTGAGGAATATTTAGCTGCCCCTGTTGAACAATGGTAAAATGCTCAACTTTTGAAGGTATACCATAGCCAATACCATTAAAGGTATAATAGGGGGTAACTCTCCAATACCAGGTTCCTGCATTGAGGATGGACACAATGCTAGAAGGTTGCTGGGTTGTTTGATTTACCAAGGGGTTTTGCATTTGAGGGTTATCTGCTACTTCAAAGAGGTAAGATGAGGCATATTCATTACCATTCCACATAAAACGAACTGTGGGGAGCTTTGTTCTGTAGGTGAAATTATCAGTATTCAAGGGAACAATGGGAGTAGGGGTATCAGCATTGAGAATGTTAACCCGTCCTGTTTCCATAGAATCCTCTACAGGTACTCCATCTATTGCAATATAAAATCTCCAGTAATAAATACCTTCTGCAAAACCAATATTCATGGAACTTAGTCCAGACAAGCCAATTTGATCTTGAATTTGATTAAAATTCTTGTCCGTTGCGGTTTCAAAAATAAGCTGACCATTTTGAGGAATTGAATTTGTCTTCCACTTGAATTGCAGGTTCTGGGTAGGCCCTTCAAATTTCAATAGACGAAGATTTGAAGCAGGCTCCAGAATGGTAATGGGACGTAGGGAAATGTTTCCATCTGCACCCATAGACATAGTATCTCCCTGCATTATGGAGTGGTTTCCATCTGCACTATTGATAATTGCGTTTCCTGCAAGTACTTGTAATGACAAGGTTTCTGTGTCAGAGCTTCCTGCACGGGCATTTAATGAGCTTCCTTCTTGTAGCTCTACCATTACATTACCAGATTTTAGCTGCATTTTTGAGCCAGCACTTGAATTTGCAGACAATGAACCTCCAGTTAAATTGACGGAGGTGGTTCCTGTATCATCCATTTGAATCTGAATAATGGTATTTTCACCCAAATGTAATTCACTATTTTCAAAAGAAACGGTGGTTTCTGCCCCTGTGGCGGTTCTGATGGTATCTCCATTATACACAGGAGAATCCTGCTGAAGGCGATCCCAAATTAATCTATCTGAAAACTTTCTCTGGGCAGCCTTGTATTTCCAGCTTACTGAGGCAATGGGAAGCTCATTGTTTTTTTCCATTACTGCATTAAAGTCTTTCCAAAACAACCACAAACTATAGGTTGCAATACTGAGACAAATCAGTATGGCAAGGATATCTCTAACCCTGGATGTTGTATTTCTTTTCTTCTTCATCCAAGTTCACCTTTGCAAAATCAGGAGTGGGAATACCCAGCATTTGTCGGACTTCTGCCATGGTTTTGGGACCATCTGGGCCTGCTCCAGGAATATCTGTTGCTTCAGGCATGTTGATAACAGCGTACATACGAACAGGCTTTTCCTTTCCCTTTACAGTAACAGAAGGCATTTGCTCCACAAGTACATGGTCTTTTACTAATTCATAGGTATTTTCAGTTATCAGAATATCTGTTCCAAGAGGCTTATTCAGTGCCTCCGTTCGTGATGCAAAGTTTACCGCATCACCGATTACGGTGTATTCCATTCGCTGGCTAGAACCAATCTGTCCTGCAATAACAGGTCCAGTATTTACACCACAACCAATTTTGATGATGGGTTTTTTGTCACCACCTCGTCCTACATTGAATTCTTGCAAAGCAGAACGCATCATTAGGCATCCTCTGACACAATTCAAAGCATCCTGAGCAGGAGAACCAGAGGATACTGGTGCTCCCCATACGGCCATAACAGCATCACCGATAAATTTATCAACAACACCATGGGTATTGTTGACACATTCAACCATGCGGGTCATGTAGTCATTTAAGAATTCAACTACCTCTGATGGCTCTAGCTTTTCTGAAATGGCGGTAAAGGAACGGATATCGGAGAAGAAGATGGTTACTTCCTTGTGTTCTCCACCCATGGTCAACTCTCCTCGAGCTGCCTTTTCTGCAATTTCCTTGTTTACGAATCGGCCAAAGCTATCCTTAAGGCGCTCTCGTTCTGCTAACCCCTTTCCCATGGATACGAATCGTTCTGTCAACAATCCGATTTCGTCCTTGGATTTTGGCTTGAGATTGACTTCGTAATCACCTCGTTCAATCTGATCAGAGGCTGCTGCCAATTTCTTTACTGGAGTACTGATGGTTTTGGAGAAAAAGTAGATGAACAGGATTGCAATCATCAAAACTGCTATCGTCAAGTATATGTTTCTGCGAAGGGTAGCATAAACTGGCTCCATAACCAGTGAAGATTGGATGGTAGTCACCACTCCACAGTCTGCTATAGAAAGCTTGTGGTAGGAACCATAGAATTCTTGGCCATCTTTATCATGAAACACCATCTGACGATTTAAGTCATTATTGGCTCTCATCTCTTGGATGATGGTCATGTCAGAAAAGTTTGCTCCAGCCTTAATTAATTCAAAATCGCTGTGAACCAGCAAATCATTGTTATGATTGATGATAAATGATTCGTTAACAGATCCAGTACCAAAGGCTTCTACCAATGACTCTGCGGAAAATAATACCACGGCAGCCTGTTGCAAGCCACTTTCTTCCCAAGGATAGAGGAGGGCCAGCACGGGAATACCAAATACAGGCGTACCAGAAAGTACAAAGACCTCTCCCCTTGCAGAACGTTGAATCTCATCCTTGTGCATATTCTGGAAGGTTGTCAACATTCCTTCGTCTAGCTCATTGGAAAGAAAGAAGCGAGAATTAACGAGAGTTCTGTCATTTCGGT
>JAGCMR010000197.1 GCA_017646305.1 Spirochaetaceae bacterium | reverse complement strand
GGCTTACATGGCCAGAGGTGTCCATGGACAGGCCATTTACGTTGATCCTGTGGCAGAGATGGTGATAGCGAGGTTCGCCTCCAATCCCCTTTCCTCCAATAAATATATAGATCCTCTATCCCTTCCTGCCTACGAGGCAGTGGCAAACTACTTATTAGGTTGCTAAGGGCACGAAGCTCCACCCCATTAGCTTCACCCAACTGCCGGCCTGAACTGTGTTTTCACCAGATGCTTCTGGAAAAAATGGTTTTGATGTGCTACACTGATTGCCATGGAAAATACAGCTCAGGCTTTTAGTTTTTTTTACTCAGTTATAGAACGATTACGGGCACCTGACGGCTGCCCTTGGGACAGGGAGCAAACCCCCCTGTCACTGCGAAACACCTTGATAGAAGAATCCTTTGAAACGGTAGATGCCATTACCCAACAAGATCCAGAACACGCAAAGGAGGAATTAGGAGACCTTTTGCTAAACGGACTGCTGATTTCCTACATCTACCAGCAACAGGGAGACTTTACTGTGGCAGAGGTGATGCAGGAAGTGGCAGAAAAGCTGATTCGCCGCCATCCCCATGTGTTCAAGGAGTCCGAAGGCCGCTCTCAGCTGGTGGAAAACATTACCACTGGCCAGCAGGTTGTCTCCCAGTGGGATGCCATCAAAGAAAAGGTGGAGGGGCGCAAGGAAAAATCCATCCTAGATGAAGTTCCTCAGGGCTTTCCTCCCCTGCTGAAGGCCTTGAAATACCAGAAGAAGGCGGCAAAAAAAGCCTTTGACTGGGAAAGCCCCGCACAAGTCATGGCAAAGGTCATGGAGGAGTTAGGAGAAGTTCAAGCTGCCGCCGCCCAAAAAGAAGCCATCCAAGCAACAACAAAATCACAAGCCTCTTCTGGGGAAAAATGTGAGGCCCTCACCACCCACTCCACCCCACAGCTGGATGCAGCCCAGCTTCACCTAGAAGAAGAGCTGGGAGACCTGCTATTTGCCGTCACCAACCTGTGTCGCCATTACCAGGTGGATCCCAACGCCGCTCTTTCTGCCACCAACGCCAAGTTCTACCGCCGCTTCCGCCACGTGGAGCAAACCATGGAGGAGCAGAACATTCCCATGACAAAGGAAAACTTCCAGCACATGGATGAATTGTGGGAAGAGGCCAAAAAACTGGAGCGGAACCGTTAAACTTGCAGCCTAAATAAAGAGCGGGGAGATTTGGGACTTCCGTCACGGTAAATTTCTCCCGCCTTTATCATCGGGTTTATAACTTCTTCCAAGAAACGGTTCTGTCTACTTGGATTATCTGCAAGACGGGTATCAGATGGGCTTTTTTTACTCAAAAAAATATAACGAAAACCACTTATATTTTTCCATTTTATTAATAGTTGTGATACAATTACTGGATTAACAGAATCCTATGATTTAGGGATTTTTAGAGGTGAATAGACATGAAAATAGAAATGGGAGAATCTTTATTACAATCTTATCTCAAACATATTGAGCACTGCTTAATTTCACAGACCAATTGGAAAACTTCTTCAAATTGGAATATAGAATCTTCTTGTCGAGATCAAATTAAATACATATATAATAAAATTCGCTCTAATAATCAATTCTCAGATGTATTCAAAAAGAATGAGTTAGACCAGATTTTGAAACAAGCTGAAATTGATGTCATTGGTTTTAATAATGCAAATACAGTATTTATGGTTGAAGTGGCCTTCCATGAAGGAGGTCTAAACTATGGTAGCAAGATTGAAACAAAAAATAAAATATTTGAAAAATTATTACGGGCATATTTAATTGGCTTAGCATATTTTCCAAACAAAGAATTAAAAATTATTTTTGCAACTCCAAAGACAAATCCCGCAACGAAAGAAATTATTGATGATTATTTTGAATTATTAGAAAGAGCGTTTTCTTCAGATACTGTTCATTTTCAATTTATAACAAATGAGAATTTTAAGAATAATATTTTGATACCAACTCTCAAAATTACTAGTTCGGACGCAGATACTGGTGAACTATTTTTGCGAAGCTATAAACTGCTAAATATGTTTGATTTAGCAAATAAAACTGAAACTTACTCTATAACAAAACAAATCCAGAATGAAGATTTTAATTTAGATAAAATTCTCAACATGACCAATTCTCAAATATCTGTTTCAACCCCATCAAGTATTAATAATTCACTGATGTCACCCCCTAAAATCGAATTCTATATTAGCGATAAACTTGTTACAAAATCTGTTTTCAACGAAGTATTATTGAAAATTAAACAAAGCCGTAGGATTTGGTTCTACAACAATGGTTCTCAAAAAGAAGAAATCTGGAATGCAAATAATTTTACAGAGGATTCCAATTTAATGGCAAATATTAAAACATCTGCAACATATCGGAAATGGAAAGAAAAAGGTATTATAAAAGTAGAATTTAGAATAAATTAAGAGTGTACATACGAGAGAAGATCACAAACATCCCCATAGAGGCGTTTTTTAATTAACAACTATGGGGACACACTGTTTTTTCCCTGCGACTACGAAATGGTTGATTCACCCCACATGAACTGAAATAGAGGATCAATCACTTCGTATGATAGTGTACAATAAGGTTCTCAATTGGGAGTAGAAAAAAGCCATTGAAAATTCCACAATATTTTTGAAAATAAACTACTGCATTCTGTAACCGTAAAAAATCCTATATTAGAAATGCTTCTATTAGAACATCTGAATATAAATCAGTAATTTTCATGATAGCCCCTCTTTATAAAGGTATATCAAACATTGCCGAACATTGCCCAACATTATCGTCACATTGTTTCACATTGCCTAAAGAAGAAAAGAAAGGAATTCCTCCACCACCTCCCACACCACCAAACTGTCCCCTTTCTTTATTTTGCCTTCCATAGTAAAATTGTTATATTTGACTGGGAGGCATCATGGAAGAAAAAATGAGAACGGAAGAAATTATTTTGCAGCATTTGGGAGAGCCAAATACGATCTTTGTCTTTCCCACTGGTTTATCTGCCACCGCTTGGGCAGAAAAAATGCTAGATCATGTGGCAGCAGTAGCC
>JAGCMR010000196.1 GCA_017646305.1 Spirochaetaceae bacterium | reverse complement strand
CATAGGAGAAGAAATGACAGATGAAACTTTTTTTGTTATAGTATTCTCCTATGTGCTCATAAACATTGTCCTGTTTATAAGCTACAAATATACGCGAAAATATAAAAAAACACATAGAGTCATTTCTGTTATCGACAATCTGTTGTTTGTGGTATTGCTTGGATATGGATTTTATCAATGGAATCCTTGGTTAATTATATTAGTTCCCTGTGTATTGTTAGTTATTTATCCAATTGCTTGGGGAATGAATGAAGAGTTGACTGATGATAAAGTTGCATCGATTGTAATCTCCACAAGAAGTTTTCTAGTTAACGAAGCTTTACGACGAAAATTAAAGCTTTACTTTGCTTATGTTGCAACTTTTCCATTTTATTATCTGTTGCACAGTTGGAAAAAGTAGAGTTTTGTTTAAATTTATATATTGGTAGACAGAATATACATTATAAGAAGTTATTTATTATTTTACCTTCCCCTGAAGTCTGATTTGTGATAGTATGTAATTCATGGAATTTAAGGATATACTTCATAAGTTGCGGTTGGAGGCAAATCTTACCCAGGAGCAGTTGGCGGAAAAATTATTTGTTTCTCGAGTTACCGTTTCAAAATGGGAGAATGGCAGAGGGTATCCAAACCTTGATTCCATCAAGCTGATTGCAAGAATTTTTTCCGTATCTATAGATGATTTGCTGCTTCATGATCCTGCTATGTCTATTAAAGATTCAGCTACAACTGTTACAAAAGCTTCTTGCAAGCAGTACAATATTTTCTTTGGATGTTTGGATCTATTTACAGGTATTTTACTGTTTCTTCCAGTTTTTGTTAATCGTAGTATCAAGGATACTATCGTGTTGGATTCACTTTTGGCGATTCATTTCTTTACACCAGCTGTAAAATGGATTTTAGTTGCCTTCATTTCCTGCATCAGTTTTTTTGGTGTAATCGAATTAGCCTTGCAGAAAGTACCGGATAAAACCTGGCTTAAAAAAAGTTTGTTTATATCTATTTTTCTTTCTGTGTGTTGCGAAGTACTGTTCATTTTAACTTTGCAGCAAACCCCAGCTCTCATTATTTTGATATTTACTGTGATAAAAATACATATGTTACGAAAAGTATCATAGATGTAAAGCCCAGTTTATAGATTTTTCTCTTTGCTTGTTGCATTTTTGTGCTACATCACGGTCAAGGAGAAATAATGAAATATCGTCTTAAAAAAATTATCCTTGTAGTAATGCTGACTACAAGCTTTGGATGTGTTTTTGGTCAGGATGCCTTTAATCTTGAAGAGGTTAATAGCTTTGACCGATTGTTTGCACTGCCCTACAACAAGTCTTTAGATACAGCTGGTACAATTACCGCTGCCATAAGTTTTCTTACTCCTACAGCCTTACTGGCAGCTCCAGTGGAAGATTATTGGAAAATTGGCTTGAACTATGTTGAAACAATGCTTTTGGCATATGGTGCAAAGGAATTGACAAAGCATTTTGTGGATCGTCCTCGTCCCTACATGTATTTTGACGGGGCACCACAAAAGGAAATTGAATCAGGTGATTGGGATGACTCCTTTGTTTCAGGCCATACAACTTTGAGTTTTGCAGCGGCAACCTTTACCACCTTTGTATTTTGTCAGTATTTTCCTAATTCTCCTTGGAAAATCCCCATCATAGCAACCTCCTTTACCCTGGCAGCGGCGACTGCAGGGCTTAGAATTGCCAGTGGAAATCATTTTATTACCGATGTTTTGGTTGGAGCTGGACTTGGTTCTGCCATTGGATTTTTAGTTCCCTGGGTTAATTCCTTTTGGTTAAAGCCTTCTCTTTCAAAGAATTGCACAGGAGCAATAAGTCCCATGGGATTTTCATTTTGCATCAATTTTTGAGTTTCTAAAAGAAGTTTAAACAAAAAAAGGAGGGAAGCAATCAACTTCCCTCCTCTTTCAATTATCCTTATTTATTCTTGATAACAGCCTGTGCTGCAGCCAATCGAGCAGCAGGTACTCGGTATGGAGAACAGGATACGTAGTTCAAGCCAGCTCTGTAGCAGAAGTCGATGGTGTCGGGATCTCCACCATGCTCACCACAAATACCCAGCTTGATGTCGCTCTTAACGGAACGAGAACGCTCACGAGCAATATTTACCAATTCACCAACGCCATTTTCGTCCAGTGTCTTGAAGGGGTCTGTTTCAAATACTTCCTGGTCAAGATATGATGGAAGGAATTTAACGGCATCGTCACGGCTAAAGGCAAAGGTCATCTGGGTAAGGTCGTTGGTACCAAAGCTGAAGAAATCAGCATACTCAGCAAGCTTTGCAGCCTGGAGAGCGGCACGAGGAACTTCGATCATGGAACCAATGAGGATGTCCTTTGCAGCGGCAGGATTGTCTGCAAATACCTTTGCAATAACAGCCTCTGCACGGCCACGGAGAATGGATAATTCCTTTACGTCACAAACAATAGGAATCATGATTTCAGGCTTAACAGGAATCTTTCGTGCAATACAATCAGCAGCAGCACGAGCAATAGCTTCCACCTGCATGTCGTAAATCTCTGGATAAGTGATTCCCAAGCGGCAACCTCGGTGACCTAACATGGGGTTCATTTCGTGGAGCTTGTCAAGCTTTACGGTGAGCTGGTCGGGGTTCAGCTTCATGAAGTCTGCCAATTCATCTTTTTCAGCACGGGTGTGAGGAATAAACTCGTGCAAGGGTGGATCTAGCAAGCGAATTGTTACAGGACGACCATTCATTGCTTCCAAGATTCCAGTAAAGTCCTTCTGCTGCAATGGCAGGATATTGTCCAAGGCTCGCTTGCGCTGGGCTTCTGTATCAGAAACAATCATGGCACGGAAGTGAATGAGCTTTTCTCGGTCAAAGAACATGTGCTCTGTGCGGCACAAACCGATTCCCTTGGTACCAAAGGTAAAGGCCTGGGCTGCATCCTGAGGCTGGTCTGCATTGGCTCGAACGTTAAAGCCCTTGAGAGAACCACGCTGAGAAGCCTCACAAACCTCGTCACACCATCCCAAGAAGGTGTTTAATTCAGCAGAAATAGCAGCTTCCTTCAGTGGTAGCTCACCTTCGTATACGCATCCAGTGGTTCCGTCGATGGTGATGAAATCGCCTTCAGTAAAGGTCTTTTCACCGATGGTTACATTCTTGCCGTTTACTACAAGCTCCTGGGCTCCACAAACACAGGGAGTTCCCATACCACGAGCAACAACGGCGGCGTGGCTTGTCATACCACCAGTTGATGTCAGGATACCTTCTGAACAGGCCATTCCAGAAATGTCCTCGGGGCTTGTTTCCTTACGAACAAGAACAACCTTCTTCCCTTCCCGCACCCAGGCTTCTGCATCGTCGGCAGTGTATACAATGTGACCACAGGCAGCTCCCGGAGATGCGTTTAAGCCCTTGGTAAGCTGCTTTGCAGTCTTGAGGGCATCGGCGTCAATCATGGGGTGCAAAAGCTGGTCGATGTGGGCAGCAGAAACACGCATAACGGCTTCTTCACGGGTGATAAGGCCCTCACCTACCATGTCTACAGCACATTTTACTGCGGACTGACCAGTTCTCTTTCCGCTACGAGTTTGCAAAATATACAACTTGCCCTGCTGTACGGTAAATTCCATGTCCTGTATGTCACGATAATGTTTTTCTAAGCGCTCACGAATGGCAATGAGCTGTCCGTAAACTTCAGCATTTTCTGCTTCCAGCTTGCTAATTTTTTCTGGAGTACGGATACCGGCAACAACGTCTTCTCCCTGGGCATTCATCAGGTATTCACCGTAGAACTTGTTTTCTCCAGTGGAAGGATTACGGCTAAAGCACACACCAGTTCCAGAATCCATTCCGAAGTTACCAAATACCATGGACTGGATATTTACTGCTGTTCCTGCCAAGCCCTTGATATTGTT
>JAGCMR010000023.1 GCA_017646305.1 Spirochaetaceae bacterium | reverse complement strand
TGAGAGGTAGGTAGATTCCTGTTTTGAATACCGACAGCGCATCCACCATCCAATAACAAGAAATTGCAATCATGCCTACTGCCAACATGTCAACAAAAAAGCCCATGACACTGTAAGAGACACGTGCAAGGGAGTCGAACAGGGAGACAGTGGCCTTTGAGTCACCCAAATCAACGGAACAACCAGCTCCTGCTAAGCCTGCAAAAACAAACACTGGCAACAAGTAAACTCCATCCAACAATGACTGGAAGCTGGAGAAGGGAAGGAGCTTTAGAACAAGTTCTTTTATGCTGATAGAAGGAATCTCCGTTACCTTACCAGTGGGAATTGGAATACGAGGTAGCTGGACAATTAAAATGGAGAGTAAGCCCAAAAGGGTGAGCATAAGAGCAGTTACTACCAAAACAGCTAAAATCCAGAAGGAAACAGACAATATACGGTTATTAAGTCGTAACTTATACACAGAAATTACTATTCCAAAGAACAGTGTGGGCAGCAATGTATATCGTCCAAATCGAATCGCCAATTCCGTTAGGAAATTCAACACATCGGAGGCTGAACGACTTTCCATTGGAATAATTATTGCCGCCAGAACTCCCAAGGTAATGCCAATAAGGTACTTGATCCAAAGTTTCATAGTGCAAGCATATAGTATGAAACGGCTTTAATCAACATGGTATTTATGGTACACTAGCTCCATGAAAAGAATTATTTCCTGGAATGTAAACGGTATTCGTGCAGCTGAAAAAAAGGGTTTTATAGATTGGATTGGTGCTTCTGGTGCCGATGTGGTGTGTATTCAAGAAACAAAGGCTCGAAAGGAGCAGCTTTCTCCAGAGCTTTTAGCTCCAGCTTGGGAGGGTGGTACTTATTTTTCCTATTGGGCCAGTGCTCAAAAAGCTGGTTATTCTGGTACTGCAATTTATAGCCGAACAGAGCCTGATTCCGTAGAGATTATGAATGTACCAGAATACGACCATGAAGGCCGTGTGTTGGTGGCAAAATTCGGCAAGCTGGCAGTTATCAGTGCCTATTTCCCCAATAGTCAGGATGCGGGTGCTCGGTTGGATTACAAGCTGGGCTTTTGCGGTGCTATGAAGGAATTCTGCGATAAGCTAGTGGCAGAGGGCTTTGATTTGGTGCTGTGCGGGGATTACAACATTGCCCACAAGCCCATTGATTTGGCAAATCCCAAGTCCAACGAAAAGAATGCAGGTTATTTACCAGAGGAGCGGGACTGGATGGAATTCTTTACCACCAACGGCTATTGCGACACCTTCCGCAAATTCTGCCAAGAGCCAGGAATGTATACCTGGTGGAGTTATCGCTTTAAGGCCCGAGAAAAGAATATTGGATGGCGTATTGACTATCAGTGTGTAAATAATTCCTTTGCAGATAAAGTACTGTCTTCAGAAATCCTTGCTGATGTTTTGGGATCTGATCACTGTCCTGTAGTGGTGGAAGTAGAGGACTAGTGCATGGCAAAAAAAAAGAAGGCAAAGCTCAAGATTGTCTATAATGCTCCAGTTACCCTGACTTTTTCTCTTGCTACAGTGATTTTGCTAGTGTTGAATCAGTTTGCTTTTAATGGACTGATTGATACCTTCTTTACGGTACCAGGGAAAATTGGTTCAGAAATGGCCTTTAACTGGAGTAATCCCTTGGATTACATCCGTCTTTTTACCCACGTGCTGGGTCATGGGGACTGGAGTCATCTGCTTAGCAATCTGTCCTTTATTCTACTTTTAGGGCCTTTGCTGGAGGAACGGTATGGTTCTCCCATGCTGGTGCTGATGTTGAGCATTACTGCCTTGGTAACTGGTGTGATAAATGTATGCTTTTTTTCTCGCCCCATGGTGGGAGCCAGCGGCATTGCCTTTATGATGATTTTGCTATCATCCTTTACCGCCATTAGCAAGCATCAGATTCCTTTAACCTTTCTTTTGGTTTTTGTTTTGTATGTGGGGCGAGAATTAGCTTCTAGCTTTGTGGATGAAAATGTATCCTACGTGGCTCATATTGCTGGAGGCTTGTGCGGAAGTCTTTTTGGTTTTCTTACTGCCCATTCTCCTAAAAACAGCAGAAAAAGTGCTACTCCCAAGGAACAGGCTTCCCAGGAACAACCTTCCCAGGAAAAAGCTTCTCCAGCAAAACCTGCTCAAGCAAAAGTTGCCCCAGAGCAGGGTGCTGTAAAAAAGGCTACTGGTACAAAAACATCTTCCAAGAAGCCTTCTAAAAAAGCTTCCAATGATGAAGCCTTTGATATTTATGAACAGGAAGCTACCATTCTTTTTGGAGAGGATGATTTTTAAAGAAAATATTGCTGTCTTTCTAGCGAATTTTTTCTAGGCTATCAGTAGTGAGAATTTTTTTGATGTTTACCAAAAACAAGATGGTGGCAACGGTGGCAGAGGTAATATCGGAAATAGGCTCTGAAAGATAGATTCCCCAGGGGCCAAGGAATTTGGGGAGAATGATAGCGAGGGGAATCAAAAGAATGATTTTTCGTAAAACCGCTATAAAAAGAGAAATCTTTGCCTGTCCCAGGGCCATGAAGGTGGGCTGAATTCCCATTTGCAGGCCAAATACCAGCATTCCTGTCATAAACAATGGCAGATTTTCACCACATAATTCAATTAATTCTGCTGAATTAGTAAAAAGACCTGCAAAAAAACGTGGAAACAGCATAAAGGAAGCTGCAACAATTACGGAAAAGGCAACACAGAGAGAAATCATGGCCCGATAGGTTTTTCCGTAGGAAATGGTGGTGTGACTGGCTCCGAAAAGAAAGAGCAGTGGTTCCATCAGCAGGTATAAAATCATCATCAAGAAGAGGCTAAAGCACACCAGCATGGAAACTCCATTGCCTAAAATCTGCTCTGCTCGCTCCTTGTCTCCCTTTCCTAGCCAAATAGCAGAAAGGGGTGCACCGCCTGCTCCCACAAAGGCAGAAAAGGCAGCCACAAAGATAATGATGGGAAAGGTAACACCCACACCTGTAAGGGCGTGGGCAGAGGCATTGGGAATATGTCCTATGTAGATGCGATCCACCACGTTGTAGAGGATATTGATA
>JAGCMR010000195.1 GCA_017646305.1 Spirochaetaceae bacterium | reverse complement strand
GCTAAGCTCCTGAAAAAAATGGAGAAGGAAGAAAAACTTACTGGTGAAGATGTTCGTGCTGGATTAACATCTGTTATTTCTGTAAAGGTTCCAGAACCTCAGTTTGAAGGACAAACAAAAACAAAGCTCGGAAATACAGAAGTTCGTGGAATTGTTCAGTCCATGGTAAATGAACAATTAACCTTGTTCTTTGAGCAAAATCCACGGGTAATAGAGCAAATTCTAGAAAAGGCTGTGGCAGAAGCAGCTGCTCGTATTGCTGCTCGCAAGGCCAAGGAAGCTACTCGCCGTAAGACTGGTATGGATAGCTTTGGTCTTCCTGGAAAGCTGGCAGATTGTTCTTCTAAAAATCCTGAAGAATGTGAGGTTTACATTGTAGAGGGTGACTCTGCAGGTGGTTCTGCAAAGCAGGGACGAAATCCAAAGATTCAGGCTATTCTTCCCTTGTGGGGAAAGATGCTGAATGTAGAGCGTACCCGCATTGATAAGGTTATTAACAATGAAAAGTTGCAGCCAGTAATTGCATCCTTGGGAACAGGTATTGGAAAGGATTTCAATATTGAAAAACTTCGGTACCACAAAATCATTATTATGGCTGATGCTGACGTGGACGGTTCCCATATTTCAACCTTGTTGTTAACCTTTTTCTTCCGCTATATGCCCCAGCTCATTGAACATGGTCACGTATATATTGCTATGCCACCTTTGTATAAAATCAAGCATGGAAAAAAAGAGCATTACGTTTTCTCTGATGAAGAGCGGGATGCTGTTCTTGCTGGAATTGAAGGTAAGGCCGATGTTCAGCGATACAAGGGTCTTGGTGAAATGGAGTGGAAGGAATTGAAAGAAACTACCATGGATCCAGCTAACCGCAAGATGAAAAAGGTTCAGCTTACAGATGTTGTAGAAGCTGACCACATCTTTAGTACCTTGATGGGTGAAGAGGTTGAACCTCGTCGTAAGTTTATAGAAGAAAATGCAATTTATGCCACCTTGGATGTATAAATCCAAGTAAGATGTTGTAAGGAAGAAGTATGGAAGAAATACAGACACCAGAAGGTGGAACCCTGATTCCAGTTTCCATAGAATCGGAAATGAGAAAGTCATATATTGACTATTCTATGTCCGTAATTGTAAGTCGTGCCTTGCCTGATGTTCGGGATGGTTTAAAGCCAGTTCATCGGCGTATTCTTTATGCCATGAATGAGGAAGGCCTACACTACAATGGAAAAACTCGTAAATGTGCCACCGTTGTTGGTGATGTGTTGGGACGTTATCATCCTCATGGAGATGCTTCTGTTTATGATGCTTTAGTACGTTTGGGACAGTATTTTTCCATTCGATACATGCCCATTCACAAGCAGGGAAACTTTGGAGGAATAGACGGAAGCCCAGCTGCTGCTTACCGATATACTGAGTCCAAGATGTCTACCATTGCAGAAGAAATGGTGGCAGATATTAAGAAGGACACTGTAGATTTTATTCCCAACTTTGATGATACTCGCCAAGAGCCCACCGTTCTCCCTGGAAAATTTCCTTTCCTTTTGACAAATGGATCTAGTGGTATTGCCGTTGGTATGGCAACAAATATGCCTCCTCACAATTTGCGGGAAGTATGTTCTGCAATTTGTGCTTATATCGACAATCCTGAAATTTCTATCGACGAACTTTGTGGTCTTGTAAAAGGCCCAGACTTTCCCACTGGTGGAATAATCTTTGGTAAAAAAGGAATTCGTCAAGCTTACAAGACGGGTAGGGGAAAGGTTCTTATTCGTGGTCGCTTTACTATCGAAGTAGACAAGAAGGGAAAGGAAACCATTGTCTTTACAGAGATTCCTTACCAGGTAAGAACTGATGATTTGTGTAAGCGAATTGGTGAACTTGCTCGTGATAAGGTTATCGAAGGAATCGATTCTGTAAACGACGGTTCTGCTGGTGATGATGTACGAATTGTAATTGGTTTAAAACGAGGAGCCATTGCAAAGGTTGTTTTGAACCAGCTTTTTTCCAAGACAGCATTGCAGTCTTCCTTTGGTGTAATTAATCTTGCTCTGGTAAAGGGTCGTCCAGAGGTTCTTACTCTAAAAAGCTTAATTCATTATTTTGTGGAACATCGCCAGGATGTTGTAACACGAAGAACAAAATTTGAATTACGAAAGGCTGAAGAACGAGCTCACATTTTGCGAGCTTTGATTGTAGCCATTGATAATATTGATGAAGTAATTCAAATTATTCGTGGTTCACGGGATACCCAGTCTGCAAAAAATGCCTTAATGGAGCGTTTCGAATTTGATGATGTTCAAGCTCAGGCTATTGTAGATATGCAGCTTAAGCGTCTTACAAATTTGGAGATTCAAGACTTACGGAAGGAATTAGAGGAAATAGAAGCTCTTATTCTTCATCTTAAGGACTTGTTGGCTCAT
>JAGCMR010000194.1 GCA_017646305.1 Spirochaetaceae bacterium | reverse complement strand
GCCACCTGTTCTGCAAGGGATTTTTTCGTGGTAGCAGGAAATTTCCCGTACAAAAGCTCACCCATGTAGCTCCAGGTCAGCTGTAAGCCACCCTTGCCAGATACCACCAAGGGACGGCCACCGATCCAGCAATAGTTTTTCCAGTTTTTACAAAAATTGTCGTAATCACGGTAAGAGCTATCTCGCTGTAACTCGTAGTTTTCAATGGCCTTTTCCACCAAGTCTGGAGCCACCGAGGGGCGGGGCATGGCAAAGGGAAACCACTTAGTCACAGGTATGTCCAAGTCTTCTCCATTCATCCAGGCAGAAAGAGCTAGGTTCAAGGGGTCTCCGTATTTGGAACTTTTTTCTTCTCCCACAAAACGAAGGTCATTGGAGGCAAAAATACTGTACTCTCCTTCATCCAATCCCAAAGGCTTGAGCTCAGGATACAAGCCCGCCTTCCATTCCTGAAAGGCACGAGAATGGCGGGTCAACACAAACTTGTGCCAAACGGCACTGTCTACAAGGCCAGAAGCAAAGAGCTGACGCAGGGTTTCCATGGAATCAATAAGCATTTGAGGACTTTCCTGCCAGTAGCCGTAAATCATGTAGGCATGGGTAAGAATCCCTGCTTCCTTAAAGGCGGCGCAGGCAGACACAATGCTTTGCAAATCCGTCCCCTTTTTTACCGCATCAAGGCCAGTACCACAGGCAATTTCTATCCCCCCAGAAACAGCCCGTAAGCCTCCATGAGACAGTAAATCTGCCAAATCCCTGTTAAACACCTTTTCGTAGCGAATATTTCCCCAAAATACCAACTCTCCCTGAGAAGCCAAGTTTTCCAAGGCAAAGTCCCGCAGGGCAGCAGGAGGTGCCGCCTCATCCACTAAATGTACTCCCCAAACTCCTGATCGTTGAGCCTGACGCAAAAGCTTTTTGTACAAGGCTTTTACAGAAACCTTTTTGTAAGAGCACACATAATCAAGGCTAGTATCACAAAAGGCACATTGATGCCAGTAGCAGCCATAGGCAAGATAGGCTTTAAGCCAAGCCCCATCAGACCACAATCGGTGCATGGGATTGGTGCTATCTGCCAAACGGGGATATTTTGAAAAATCTATATCACTGTAGTCCGGGGTAAGGGTGACGGTAAATCCATCTTCCACCGCCACCACCTCAGACTTGTGGTTAATTTCCTTGTCAACACAAGCCTCTTTGTCACCAAAAAACTTCATCTTGTAAAGGGAAAGATTTTTAATTTCGGCAGGGAAATGTCCAGCACTACCAGCTCCATCCAGCTCCATCAAATGACGAAAAAAATCCCAGTAGGAGCCGTAGCCTCGGTCATAGCTTAAAGCATCAAGATACTGGGCCAAGGCAGGTTCCCGTACCTGACGCAGCTCCGTATTTACATAGCCTCCACCAAGGGCCACAAACACCTTATTTCCAAGGGCCTGTTTAAATTCCCTACAAGTAAAAAGAGCTCCTGCCAAGGTTCCTGGAAACGGACAGCTGACACATAGTAACAGTCGCTCATGTTCCCCTAGCGTGCCATAATCTTGAATCAGCCCACCAACAAGTGGCCCATAAAAATCCTGAAGCACAGGAGCCTGTAAGCCCTCCTCCACCGCCAGAAAGCCCTTGTGACTGGCAGCCAAGGATTCCCCATAACGAACAAGCTCAAAGGAGGAATCAAAAAAGGCACCAATAAAATCAGCTAAATCTGCCAAGGCCAAGGAAGCCAAAATCACAGCATCATCCACCGAGGGCAGCACATCCAAGCCAGCCAAAAAGTTTTCCATCCGTTGCCCTCGGGGAACAGCAGGAGAGGCCACAAATTCATGGCACAATTCCCGCTGGCTTCCTTGTAAAATGGCCACAATGGAATCAATCCAGTGAATCCAGCTGTCCTGCTGACTCAAATACCGCCGCACATTAAAGGCCTCGTTGTGACCACCAGATTTTTCCCATTGTTCAGCTTGCTGCAAGGCTCTTTTTTCTGTTACAGAAAAGATATGCCGCAGACCTTCCTTGGAATAAATTGTATGAAACAAAAGATTGCATCCATCCACCCAGCGGATTTCACCAAGATTCCACTGAGGATTTTGAGCCTGTAATTCAGAAAAAAAAGATTTAAGATAG
>JAGCMR010000193.1 GCA_017646305.1 Spirochaetaceae bacterium | reverse complement strand
ATAACCAATGAGACCTGCCTTGCTGGCGGCATAGTTTACCTGTCCACTTTGTCCATGTAAGCCAACGATACTTGTCATGTTGATGATGGACCCCTTCCGCTTGCGAATCATGTCGGCAGATACAATCTGGCTTACTACAAAGGTTCCTGTCAGGTTAACAGCAATAACGCTATTCCAATCTTCCAAAGACATACGGAAGGAAAGTCCGTCACGAGTGATTCCAGCATTGTTTACCAGAATGTCAAAGCCTCCAGAGGAAGCCATTACAGTCTTGATGGTTTCGGCCAAAAGTACAGTATCAGCAATATCAACGTATACCTCGTGGTATTCTGTTCCCTTTTCCTGTGCCAGTGCCATCAATTCATCACGAGCGGCAGAAGGCTTGGAGCACAAACCCCAAATCTCAGCCCCTTCTTCCAAAAAACGACGGGTAATTTCCTTTCCGATTCCTCGGGAGGAACCTGTAATCAAAGCCTTTTTTCCCTGCAACAACATAATTTCCTCCTAAAACTTAAAGACTTGCAATATTTTCAGCGGTATTAACAGGCTGGGGAGAAACCAAAGAAGCAAATTCAGTATCCTTCCACAGACCACACAATACCTTTCCAGGTCCTGGCTCAAGAATGCTCCATTCCTCTCCTGCTGCCTGTCCATCCTGAATCAGCTTGCCCAAAACGGCTTCTTCATCAGTCCACAATACGGGATTTGTCAGGTGGAGAATAGCATTCTTCTTGATTTCTGCACCGCTAGTAACAGCCTTACCAGTAACGTTAGACAAGAAAATTGTCTTGGGATCATTGAACTGAACGTCGGCAATTACCTTTTCCAGCTCATCGGCAGCAGCCTGCATCAAAGGGCTGTGATAGGGGCCTGCAACTGCAAGACGCAACACACGGCGGGCACCAGCGGCCTTTCCCAGCTCTTCCAGCTTGGTCAAGGCTTCTGCGGTTCCAGAAACAACAGTCTGCTTTACGCTGTTCATGTTGGCAGCATAAGCCTCTCCAGCTTCTTTTGCAATTGCCTTTACCTGATCGGGAGCCAATCCCATAACAGCAGCCATTCCAGGAGGATTTCCTGCACTGCGGGCTGCAATATCATCACAAACCTTCTGCATGATTTCACCACGGAGCTTTACGATTCTGATGGTATCTTCAAAGGAAAGAACTCCACTCAAGCACATAGCGGGGAATTCTCCTAAGCTAAAGCCAGCACAAACAGCAGGTTCAATTCCCTTTGCCTTGAGGGCAGCAGCAACTGCCAAGGAGGCAGAGGTAATAGAAAGCTGGCTACGGTCACTGCGAGAAAGCACGGATGCTTCAGTTTCCCACAAAAGCTTTGTAATATCTTCTCCTGCAATTTGAGAAATAGAGTCCAGGCAGGCACGAGCTTCTGGATAGGCCTCACAAACATCCTTGATCATACCAGGTGCTTGAGCTCCCTGACCAGGAAATAAAAATGCATATTTCTTAGACATACTAATGGAATCCTCCGTAAAATGATTACACTTTTTGAAACATGACAAAATCAAGTATTTTGTCATAAACAGAATAACAGAAATCCAGAATTTGTCAAGTAAAAACGGAAGGGAAATAGCTCCTATTTATTACATCTTCTCAGTTCCTATTTTCTTCCATTCTTGACTTTAGGCCACGGTTTTTATACCATATTACTTATGGAAATTTTACACCTTGGAGAGGACTTGTTAAGACAAAAGTCCTTGCCAGTAGAAGAAGTGAATGATGAGCTGCGTGCCACTTTGGACGCAATGTTCGATACTATGCTTGAAAACAACGGTGTTGGTTTAGCCGCACCTCAGGTGGGAATCCTAAAGCGATTCTTCGTGGTTTTGGCTGATGATGAAGTACGCCGTGTATTTATCAATCCACAGATTGTATCCACCTCTCAGGAAATGTGCGACTACGAGGAAGGTTGTTTGAGCATTCCCAACGTATACGAAAAAATCACCAGACCAGCAAAAATTACTATTCAGGCTTTGAATGAACGAGGTCGTCCCTTTACCCTAGAGGCAGAAGGCTTTTTGGCTCGGGTAATTCAGCACGAATACGACCATTTGGAAGGTGTTTTGTACATTGACCGTGGCGACCAGGATTTTCGTCAGAAAACAATTCAGCAGTTTGAAAAAAAGGCTGCTCGTAAGGCCGAAAAAGAAGCAGCTAAGGCTGCAAAGGCAGCAAAAATTGCTGCAAAAAAAGCAAAGAAGGCAGGTGCCTAGGTGCTACGAATTCTCTATGCTGGAAGTCCAGAGGCGGCAGCTATTCCTTTGATGCATTTAGGAAAGGCTGAGGCTCAGGGAAGGGACTTTACCATTGTTGGAGTGCTAACAAATCCTCCTTCAGCCCAAGGTCGTAGCAAGGCATTGATTCCCACTCCTGTGGCTCAATCTGCCCAAAAGCT
>JAGCMR010000192.1 GCA_017646305.1 Spirochaetaceae bacterium | reverse complement strand
GTAGAACCATAATAAAACCTCGATTCGTTACCGATTCTCCATTCCCATGTATTCCTTGTGGCCACACACCGCCTTGTATGCAGGGCGAATAATTTTTCCTTCGTTGGCAAGCTCTTCTATACGGTGGGCAGACCAACCAGCAATACGAGCGGTAGCAAACAAGGGGGTATATAAAGCGGGAGGCAAATCCAGCATTTTGTACACAAAGCCAGAGTAGAAGTCGATGTTAGCACTAACGCCCTTATACATCTTTCTCCTATTGCTAATTACCTCTGGAGCAAGAACTTCTACCTTGGAATAGAAGTCATACTCCTCCTCTGCTCCCTTGGAACGAGCTAACTCTTCCACAAATTCTCGCAAAATCAAAGAACGAGGATCTGACAAGGAGTAAACAGCATGACCAATTCCATAAACAAGTCCGCTTTTGTCAAAGGCATCCTTGTTCAGCAATCGCTCCACGTAGTTTCTAATTTCATCTTCATCCTTCCAGTCCTTGATATTAGTCTTCATGTCCTCAAACATCTGAACAACCTTGATGTTGGCACCACCGTGACGAGGTCCTTTCAAGGAGCACAGAGATGCAGCCATGGCAGAATAAGTATCAGTTCCAGAAGAAGTTACTACGTGATTTGTAAAGGTTGAGTTATTACCACCACCGTGTTCTGCGTGTAAGGTCAAAGCAAGATCAAGAATCTTTGATTCCAGCTCTGTAAAGCTAGAATCTGGTCGCAGCATGTGCAAAATATTTTGAGCGATAGACAACTCTAGTTCAGGAGTGTGGATAATCAAGCTTTGCTTGTTATAGTAATAGGCATAGGACTGGAAGCCATACACCATCAAGCTTGGGAATTGAGCAATCAACTGAAGACACTGACGCAGCACGTTGGGAATAGAAATATTCTCTGGATCAGGATCATAGGTATACAAGGTAAGAATACTAGTGGCCAACTGGTTCATCATATCCTGACCAGGAGCATTCATAATAGTATTTCTCAAGAATTCATCTGGGAGAGACATGAGATTTCCAAGCACTTCCCGAAACTCAGCATATTCTGCAGGAGAAGGCAGGTGCCCCATAATCAATAAGAAGCAAATTTCTTCAAATCCAAATCGCTTATCTTTTAAAAACCCATTTACTAAATCCCGAATGTCATAGCCACGATAAAACAGACGACCTTCACAGGGAATTAAATCTCCCTCTTCTATTCGGTAGGCCATTACCTCAGAAATTTCTGTAAGACCTGCCAACACACCCTTTCCGCTAATATCACGAAGACCTCGTTTTACCTCATATTTTGTATACAAGGATGAATCAACAATACTGCTGGCACGAGCTGCCTCACTGTACTGGTTAATTTTTTGTTCTAATTCCATTTCCGTTCTCCAAAATCATTTAGTTGCGTGCCTTCATAAATATAAACAATAAATTTTTATCCGTCAAACAAAAATTAGCCTCATCCCCCAGGAAACCTTAAGAAATTGGTAAAAAAGCTGTAAATTCCGCCTTTTCACAAGGCCCAAAGTACATTTTATTCTTTAGAGACTTTTAACTTATACTTTAATTTCAGTTTGACAATATACCGTAGTTATGATAACTTGTATACAATGCAATTCTATACTTTACATAAGGAGTAAATGTGCGCAACATTATATTGTATGTTGCCCTCCCTGTTGTAGGAATTGTTCTTGGATGGACTATTCGCTGGCTGTATGCCAGATTTCAACTCTCTGCGTCCGAACAAAGAGCGGAACGTATTAAACAGGATGCGATAAAAGAAGCAGAAGCACAGAAG
>JAGCMR010000191.1 GCA_017646305.1 Spirochaetaceae bacterium | reverse complement strand
CGCTTGTAAGTGAGGGGGATTGATTATACTTAAATGGAGGAGATAAAAATGAAGTCTATTTTGATTAAAGATACCACCAAGGAAGAGCGGATTCGCATTATCCAGCAATCCTTAAGTGCCTGCGGAACAGAATGTGAGTTCTGCAATGGCTGCGACAATCTTGGTGGTGGAATTGTAGACAATATCTATCAGCCATATATTGATGGAGAAAAGGAAATCGCTCAAATCAATATGGAGTATAGAGCAAATTTTGTAAGGGGATGATTTTATGGCACAGTTTGATGTAGTAAAGAACAAAAAAAAATTGCCTCAAAAAGGGATTTTTCTTTTACTTATTTCTTTGCTGATGGGGTGTAAGATAGAAATTCCCCCTGTTGAACAAAATAGTAGTGGTAATCCTTCTGTAGGAATTGAATCGGTGGACTCTCCAAAAGAAGAGGTTAAAGAAGAAGTTACCAAAGACAGTGTTGATATCTTGGTAAAAACGGAGACAGAACCATTCCCAGAAGATACCGTGGATGAAATTTTACCTGAGCAAAAAGATGATGACACTCAAAATAATGTAAATAATCCATCTGTGGTTGTGTATCCAAGTAATCCCCATGTGGCTCAATGGTATCCAAATTACGTAGATGTTCAGTTTTCAAATACCCCAGAAAATGCAGGAACGAAAACCTTATTTGCCCCAGGTGTTTCAAAAGAAATTGGTTGGTATGACACAAACAAGAGTTGGTCAAACGATACTTCCCTGTGTTGGGCCGCTTCTGCTGCGAATGTAATTACTTGGTGGTTAGACCGTTACCAGGAAGGTGGAGGCGATGTTTCTGGACTTGAAGTAAGATCTGAAAAAATTTTCCAGACCTTTATTGATAACTGGAAAAATGAAGGCTATGATGAAAAAGATGGTGTTTGTTGGTATTTTACAGGAAAATTTTCTGCAGGAAATGCTCCAACGAATTTGAAAAATCCCAATTCAGGTGGATTTTTGAAAGATTTACCAGGAATTGGTTCAAATGCATGGAATTTGCTTACTTTTGGTGATTTTTCTATTTACGGAAATATAGATACTTATCGTCCCTTCTTTGATTATCAGATGGGGTCTTATTATTCTGATCAGCCATTATATTCCTTGGAAAGTTTTTCTCGGACTATTATTCGCCAGTTGCATACAGGAGTGGTTATGTTAAAAACTACAGGCATAGGAATAAGAGGTGAACATGCCATTACCCTGTGGGGCTGTGATTATGACGGACAAACAGGGCTAGTATCCCATGTGTATATTACCGACTCGGACGATCATCGTAGAGAATTACGGCGAATGGCAATTTGTCCAGCTGAGACTGGCAGTGGAGTGGCGATGCAGAATTATTTTGTTGGTAATTATCGTTTTGGTGGTTTGGTAGATGCAATCTTGTTATTTCCACCAGTGGAATTCAGTACAACAAAATAAACAGTACGGAGGATGATTGTATGGCACAGTTTGATGTAGTAAAGAAAAACCTAGAGAATCGTGGTTTTGCGGTTTCATGTTTTAAGACTGCAGCTGAAGCCGTGGCCTACCTTGATTCTCAGATTGATGGTAAGACAGTGGGCTTTGGTGGTTCTGTAACCTTGAACACTCTGGGCTTGTACGAAAAGCTTGGTACCCACAACCAAATGTATTGGCATCAGCGTGTTCCTGAGGGAAAAAGCATTGATGAAATTAAATCTGCTGCCAATGGAGCTCAAATCTATATGTCCTCCATCAATGGCTTGGCAGAAACTGGGGAAATTATCAATATTGATGGAAACTGCAATCGTGTGGCGGCAATCTTATATGGTCACGAAAAGGTGTATCTTGTGGCGGGACAAAACAAGCTGGCCAAGGACTACGATGCAGCCCTGTGGCGAGCTAGTAACATTGCCGCCCCATTAAACACCAAGCGAT
>JAGCMR010000190.1 GCA_017646305.1 Spirochaetaceae bacterium | reverse complement strand
CGTGGCCCTACTCCACTAATTTTCCCGCTGTAGAGGGGAGAGCGACCAATATTGCCTCGAATCAGCTGGTGGGTTTCCTCATTGGTGTACACAAGATGGCAGCTTACCATGGGGCGCTCCACCTTTTCGTTGTCAAAGGAAAAGGGAATAATCTCCATATCTCCTGGCTGCTCCTCCAGCTGGGAAAAATCGATGGAGCTTTTCAGCACTCGTGGAGGCGTACCTGTTTTGAGGCGGCCTGTGGTAAAGCCCAGTCGATTCAGTGCTTCCGTAATGCCCTGGGTACCTGGCTCTCCCAGTCGTCCGCAGGGGGCATCGTAATTACCGATAAATATCTTGCCCCCTAAGAAGGTGCCTGTAGTCAAAATTGCAGACCGTACGGGAATCCGCCGCCCTCGTTCTGTTACCACAGCCACCAGCTTAAGCCTGAATTTCCCCTCAGCCACAGCGGGAGATCCTAATCGCTGGCCAGGAAGTGGCTCTTGTTCTTTGTCTGGATTTGCTTCAGCCTTTGGGGGCAAAAGCTCCAAGCTTTCCACCGCCTCTAAATCCACCACCGTGTCCTGCAAAAGGGTCAGTCCAGGTTGAGTTTCTATCATTTGCCGAGCCAGCTGGGAATACAGCAGCTTATCAGCCTGAGCACGAGGTGCTTGAACTGCAGGCCCGCGACTTTTATTCAAAAGGCGAAACTGAATCATAGAAGCATCAATCAAATGCCCCATTACACCACCCAAGGCATCTACCTCACGGGCAATATTTCCCTTAGCAATACCACCGATAGAAGGATTGCAAGACATTCGTCCAATAGAATCAATGGTTTGTGTAATGAGAATGGTTTTAAGCCCCATCTTTGCTGCCGCCAAGGCAGCCTCTATTCCTGCGTGACCGCCACCAACAACAGCTACGTCGTAATCTTCATAAAATCCAGCCATGACATGAGTATAGCGAAAAACAACACTATTGGAAAGGTAAGAAAATCTCCATTTCCTTCTACTTCCACAGATTAGGTTTTCCCGATATACTGAACCAAACAGACAAATCTGGAGGTCGAAGATGAAAAGAATCCTCGGTATTGCTGGGGCATTACTGGTTCTTGCTACAGTGGCAGCCCAAGACTCTGCACCTGTCCGCAAGGTTTGGAATAACGGACGCATTGATTATATTCCTTTAGGAACAGAATTCCGCTTGGAAGCTGAAAATTGGAATCCCAACACAGGTTCAATCCTCTACACCTATAATTCAGGGGAATCAACCGAATATACTGCCCCTGTAGTATTAGATGCAGAGGGTCAGTTCACTCTGGCTTGGGCAACAATGGACGTATGGGGAACAGTAAGTAACACCAAGTCCTATACAGGTATTGTCGACGGAACTGCACCTACCATCAAGTTCTTAATTGAAGGTCCTGTTCACACTGATGAAGACGGTGTGGTATACGTAACTAACCAAACTGGTATCAAACTCTTTGGTGAAGATGAGTTGTCTGGAACTGAATTCATTTATTTAGACACTGTTGGATCTGGAGAAATGGAAAATGTTGTGGACAAGGGCTTTATCTATCTTACTGATAGAGAAGATGGAGCTGTATATGCAGAAGGCTATGCTGTTGACTACGTAGGAAACATTTCTGACACCTTGGGTGCCTATGTTTATCTGGACAACACCGCTCCTTCTGTACACATTGATATTGATGTACCTCCAGTAGAGGCAAGTGGCGTACAGTACATCAGTCCCTTTACAAAGATTTCTCTTTCAGCTCAGGATGCATTGTCTGGAGTTGATGCAATCTATATATCTTGGAACGGAGCAGAATTTGCTCGTTACGATGCCAACACACCAATCACCGCTCCTGAAACTGGCTCCCACGTGTTACAGGTTTTTGCCACCGACAAGCTTGGAAATAGCAGTGAACTTTCTGAGTTCACATTCTCCACTGACTTGGAGTTGAATCCTGCTGAGCTTTATCTTTCTGTAGGCAACCAGACAGGTGCAAATAGCACCACAAAGGTAGCTACTACCATAACAGAATAATTTTCATAGGAAGATTAAAAAAGGGTGAGTTTATAGCTCACCCTTTTTTCGTTAAAATTACTCATAATGAATCTTTTGTATATCCTCATGAAAGGGGATCCGTTCTGGCAAAGATTCTCCGTCACCAAAAGACTCCACAGCATCAAGGAATACAATTCCATCCTCTATGCTGGGATCCTCAATAATACTTAAGTCCAGGTTTGAAAGCGGTGTATCCCAAACAAATTTATGAAATGCTTCCTCCAGCTCATTTTCAGCAAAAGGATTTTTTTTCATCCAAATAATAACATGAGCCGCATAGATTCCACTGTGCAAAACATGGGCAAAGGTATGCTTGTAAATTTTATAGCAAAATTCTTCCACATTCATTATCTCCATTATACCCCACTCCCCTTTAATTAGCAACAAAAAAACACCCATGGAAAGTATCCATTTACCTGTCGAAACCTCAAAATCTTGACATAGGAAGGAATAGGGGGTAGATTTAAGAACAAAGAGACGTAGAAAAGCAACAGGAGTTTTATGTTATGGAAGGTATACCACTAGGGGAACGCTATAAGCATCATTTTGGAGAATTAGCTCGTTTAGCTCAAGCAGCAGACAAGATTGATGATACCAACGTATATCAGGAGTGGAATCCTGGTACCCGTAAAATCATGGATTCCATGGTAGAAGACAACCTCTTGCCTGGTTCCCAACTCATGAATCAGGAGTATTTCATAGAATTCTTGAATCAGCTCAAGGCTGGTAAGCGAGGACTGATTTTGATGGAGCATTACAGCAACATGGACCTGCCCCTGCTGTGCTATCTCCTTGATCATGATTCTGATGAAGGTAAAGATTTGTCCAGCCGAATTGTTGCCATGGCCGGAATGAAGCTGAACGAAGAAAATCCCATGGTAAAGGCCTGGGCAGAAGGCTTTACTCGCATTGTTATTTATCCTAGTCGCAGTTTGGCCGCTTATACCGACCCTGAAGAGCGGGCTATAGAAGAAGCTAAAAGCCGAAAAATCAACATGGCATCTATGCGGGCCATGGATGCAGCAAAAAGACGAGGCCAGACAATTCTCGTATTCCCCAGTGGAACTCGTTACCGCCCCGGAAATCCTGAAACAAAGCGTGGACTCAAGGAAATTGATTCCTATCTGCGAATGTTTGACGTAATGCTTCTCATTTCTACAAACGGTAACTGTCTGAGAATCAATCCAGAAACTCCCAACGACATGCTTTCTGACTTGGTTTGCAAGGATGTAATCCTTATGACAGCAAGCCCTGTTATTGACTGCAAGTCATTCCGTAATGAAGTAATTGCTAGCTTAGGGGAAAAGCCTGAGGACAGAGGAATCGACCCCAAGCAGGCATCCGCCGACAAAATCATGGCTGTACTGGAAGAACAGCACAATGCCATGGAAGGCGAATACCAAAAACGCTT
>JAGCMR010000189.1 GCA_017646305.1 Spirochaetaceae bacterium | reverse complement strand
CTTTGAAATGGCTTCTAGGTCAAGGGAAAAATCCTTGTTACAAGATACGGGAACTAATTCCCCCTGATAATTTCTTACGTAATGACCATATTCGGCAAAAAAAGGAATGGGAACTATCACCTGATCACCTGGAGAAAGTATGGCCTTAAACAAGCAGTTTAAAGCACCAGCTGCTCCACAGGCCATTACCACATTTTCACCACCAACAGAAACCCCCTGCTCCCTTGCAACCTTCTTTCCCATGGCTACACGTGTTTCCATATAACCAGCATTAGGCATATAACCGTGACAGCCTTTAGCCTGATTATGTGCCACAGTTACAATTTCTTGTACTACAGCTATAGGAGGCTCTAAATCTGGGTTTCCAATACTGAAATCATATACCTTATCTTCCCCAAATTGCTTTTTTAGCAAGGCACCTTCCTCAAACATCTTGCGAATGACAGAGGCATCTTTACTATTCATAATTTCTTTAATGTGGGGTGCTATAGCCATACAAAATCCTTAAACAAATTTCACAAAAGATTTGAGTAAAATCAAATCACTGTTAAAAATTATAACATAGGTATTTCAAATTTTGCAATGTTTTTGTTTACACAGAACCCTTCCATCGTTTATACTAGTTAAATTGTGGATTTTTAGGAAAATAGCAACGGTGATTTTTGAGAATATGTTTTGTTTGTAACCCAATAGCCCTTTATGTATTTTCAGTATATCACGATGTTAATCATGATTTATGGAGGTTTACCATGAAAAAAACTACGATATTAGTAATTTTACTTGTTTTTACTCTTTTTTCTCTTTCTGCCCAAGTTTTTAATAATAAACTTACCAGTGACGAGCAGCAGCGCCTTGCCAATGGAGAGCTGGTCATTAGAAATATTGGTAAAGCAAAGAATATCAGTATTAATGGGGTGAACGATACCTTAAGTAAAACTATTGATACCATCAAAGATTTGAATCCTTCATACCTAGCAGAGGTAATCAGAATGGTTCCATACGCTGGTAATGAGGATTTGTTAGAGAAATTACGTCCCATCATTTTAAATGTGGAAGATTATGTAGGAATTCCTTACTATTCTGAACGCCATGAAACATACTATGACTTGTATTCTTCCGTAGAAATTAAAAGTCAAAGCGATAATGGAAACACAGCACGACTCAATGCCATTATGGAAATGTCTCCCTTTGGTGGAATTGATACTGATATTATTTTAGTAACTGATGATGAATCCCTGTACTATGAAAACACCAACTTGAACAACTTGAAATATCATGAAGGAATCACCGTTGTTAAGGATAAGTGTATGAAATCCATCGTTTCCGTTTTCCGTTTTGGTGATTCTTGGATTCTCTATGGCATTGGAGGTGTTAAGGCTCCTAGTATCTTCTTTTTGCGGGATAGAGTAGAAACTTCCTTCATGAATCGAATCAAAACTATGTGTAGCTATTTCTTTGAAAACCTATAATAAATGGGTGGAGGTATACCATGCAGAATCTCGTTCACATATCAGCAGAAATTGGTACTTCTCACGGTGGTTCATTGGAAAAAGCCTATCAGTTGATAGATGTAGCGGTGGATGCAGGGGCTGATTCTGTAAAGTTTCAGTGGGTGTATGCTCATGAAATTCTTCACCCGAATACGGGATTGGTGCAGTTACCAGGTGGAGCAATTCCTCTTTACGAGCGATTTCAGCAGCTAGAAGTACCTGCTTCGTTTTTTCAGCAGGTACGAGATTATGCAAGAAGCAAGGGATGCCAATTTATCTGTTCTCCCTTTGGTCTAAAAAGCTTGGAAGAATTAGCTGCATTATCTCCTGATGCAATTAAAATTGCTTCTCCAGAGCTGAACCATCACCCCTTATTACAACGATTAGCGGAAATCCGCCAAGAACAGCGTTTACAGGGGAGAACCCCGGTACCAGTAATTATTTCTTCTGGTGTTTCCACCTTGGCAGATATTGAGCAGGCTCTTGAAATTCTTTCAAATTATGGTGAAGGCAACACCCAGGGAATTACCCTGCTCCACTGTGTCACCTCCTATCCAGCACCAGAAGAAGAATACAATCTTCAGGTCTTACAAAATCTAGAGGGAATTTTTGGAGTGGAGGTTGGTGTTAGTGACCATAGCCTTGACCCCCACCTAGTTCCTGTGCTGGCCACAGCCTGCGGGGCACATTTTATAGAAAAACATATTACTCTTTCACGGCAAACAGAGGGCCTAGACGATCCTGTTGCTTTGGAGCCAGCACAATTTGCCTCTATGGTGCAAAGAGTTCGTCAGTGGGAAACTCCCATTAAGAACTATGGTTGTCAATGTGGTGCTTCAATAATAATGGAAGAACTAGAAGAAGAATATGGTAAAGATCGAGTGCAATCCGTGTTGGGAACAGGCATAAAGAAGCTCGCTCCTGCAGAACGAGCTAATTATGGTCGCACTAATCGATCCATCCACGTACTCAATGATATGAAAGTAGGAGATATTATTACCCAGGATTCCATTGCAATATTACGCACAGAAAAAATCTTAGAGCCTGGTCTTGCTCCAAAATATTTTTCCCAAATAATTGGAGCAAGGCTTTCCAAAGATATTGTAGCTGGACAGGGAGTACTTTGGCATCATATAATGAATGTTGGTACCCATTGTTAGGTACTTGAGACAAGAGGGCGGATAGCATATACTAGGTATTATGGCAGAAGGAAGAAAAATACTAGCACAGAATAAAAAAGCTCGATTCAATTACACCATAGAAGATTCCATTGAGTGTGGAATCGTTTTGGAAGGAACTGAAGTAAAGTCTTTTAAGGCTGGAAACATATCCTTCCCCGACGCTTTTGCCGAAATTAGGAATGGAGAGGTTTGGGTACGAGGTCTCCACGTGGCTGAATATAGTTTTTCTTCTATATTTAATCACGATCCTGACCGCCCAAAAAAGCTTCTTCTACATCGTGATGAAATCAAGCGACTTGTCCGCAAGGTGGAAGAAAAAGGCTGTACCCTTATCCCATTGGATTTTTATTTGAAAAATGGCAGGATAAAGGTTAACCTAGGAGTATGTAGGGGAAAGAAGCAGTTTGATAAGCGTGCTGATATCCGAGATCGTGATGTTAAGCGCGATATGCAGCGGGAGTTCCGCAAGGGATTACAAGGGTAAGATGAGTAAATATTCTACACAGCTTGCAGTATATATCCTCACCATCATGATGATGTGTAGCACTGTTGTAGCTGTAGACGTAGAATTTTACAGTCT